>MFQT01000020.1 GCA_001783145.1 Candidatus Magasanikbacteria bacterium RIFOXYB2_FULL_38_10 | reverse complement strand
GCACCTCTGGCGAGGTTTATAATATTGGGGCAGACAATGAACGTAATAATTTGGAAATTACTAAAATGATTTTAAAAATTATGGGGTTTGGTGAGGATAGGATTGAATTTATCACTGATAGACCGGGACATGACAGGCGCTATGCCATTGATGCTTCTAAAATTATGGCCCTAGGCTGGCAACCCATTTATACCCGGGATAAATTTGAACAAGGCTTAAAAGAAACAATTGAGTGGTATAAAAATAACACCGAATGGGTGGAAAATTTGTGGCAGAAAAAAAAGGATGAGATGAATAAGTTCCAAACCGGTTTGGAACGTTCGGCCAAACAGATGAAAAACGCCCAAGGTAATTAATTTATATGTCCAAAGTTTTAATTTTAGGTTTTCAAGGCACTTTAGGTAGAGCTTTAGTTAAAGAATTTGCTGGTTCAGGTATTTATGAAGTCACTGCTTGGGACAGAGGCGATTTGGATATCACGGATAATGTGCATTTAAAAGAAAAAATCAGCTTGTTAAAGCCGGAGATAATTATTAATGCGGCGGCCTATAATGAGGTTGATAAAATTGAGGCTGACCCTGCAATTTTTGAAATGGCTCAAAAAATTAACGGCGAGGCAGTGGGGGATCTGGCTAAAATTGCTAAAGATCTGGGCGCTATTTTTGTTCATTATTCCAGCGATCATGTTTTTGATGGTAGTAAAGAAGGATATGCGGAAAATGACGTACCGGCGCCTATTAATAAATATGGCCAGACAAAATTATTGGGAGAAAAATTATTACAAGAATCAGGGGATAAATTTTTTTTAATTCGTTTATCCAAACTTTTTAGTGGCACGCCCGCGGTAGAAGGAACAAAAAAGAGTTTTGTAGAAAAAATGTTGGATTTATATAACCAGGGCCAGCGCGAATTTAATATGGTTGATGAAGAATTAAGTTCGTCAACCTATGCGCCTGATTTGGTTAAATTTACACGCGAACTAATAGAATCGGGTAAACCCTGGGGAATTTATCACGGCGCCAATTTTGGCGCTTGCACTTGGTATGAGTTGGCTAAAAAAATTTTTGCTATTAAAAAATATGATGTTTGTTTACTGCCTATTTCTTCCGTAGAGTATCCACGCCCGGCTTTGCGTCCTCATCAATCAATTTTATTAAATACTAAAATGCCGCTAGCGCGCCCTTGGCAAGAGGCGCTAAAAGAGGCGCTATCAAATTTATGATTTTAGATGAAATTTCTAAAATAAAATCTTTGGACAAATCCGGTATGTTGTTGTCCATTGATTCTTTAGACGAACAATGCACCGAGGCCTTTAGTGATTTAAGGGGCGTAAACTTCCCGTCTAGTTTGTCTAAAATTAAAAATGTGGTAGTAGCTGGCATGGGCGGATCAGCCCTGGGCGCTCACATTATTGATTCACTGTTTTTTAATGAATTAAAAGTGCCTTTGGAAATTATTAATGATTATCATTTGCCGGCTTACGTAAACAAAGATTCTTTGGTGATTTTATCCAGCTACTCCGGCTCCACCGAGGAAACCGTATCTTGTATGAAAGAAGTGAAGAGCAGGGGAAGTAAAGTGATTGTTTTAACAAATGGTAAAGATTTGGCCGCGTACAAAACTAAAAATGAATTGCCGGGATATTTGTTTACGCCGCACTTTAATACTTGTGGTTCGCCTCGTATGGGTTTGGGTTATACCTTATTTGGTACCATACTCATTTTTGGCAAGTTGGGACTCATAAAATTAGAAGAGACGGAAATTAAAAAAGCCATTAAGACAATAGAAAAATATAATGACAAGTTTGGCGCCTCTGTAAACAGTTCCGTCAATCCGGCCAAACAATTGGCTCAGCAATTGCAGAATAAAATACCTTTCTATTTTTCCGCTGGGTTTTTGGCCGGCAATATTCATACAGCCGCTAATCAGCTTAATGAAAATGCTAAAGTTTTTGCCGGCTGGTTTTTGCTTCCGGAAATCAATCATCATTTAATGGAAGGATTGGTTTTTCCGGACAATTTAAAAAATAATTTGGCCTTTGTATTTTTTGAATCATTTTTAAACGAAACCAGAATTCAAAAAAGATTTGCGTTAACAAAAGAAGTGGCAAAGCAAAAGGGGATTAGTGTTTTGTCTTACAATTTGCAAGAAAAGACCAAATTGGGGCAAGCGTTTGAGTTATTGGTGCTAGGGAGTTATGTAAGTTTTTATTTGGCTATGCTTTATAACATAAACCCCACACCTATTCCCATGGTGGATTGGTTTAAGAAAAAAATGGGATAGGCTTGGGGGTGGGATGTTTAATTTTTTATTTGGGTCTGGATAGTTAAATTTTTTAGCGAGGACTGTTTGAGCTAGGCCGCCTGAGAAACTGGTATTAAGACAATTTTAAGTAGGACGTATGAGGCGGCCGGTTGTCGACGCAGTCGGCAAAGCGAGTTCCGCAGCAAAAAATTTAAATATCCCGACACAATATTATACGTTTATGAAAATTTCCATTATTACTGTTCCCTGGAACTCCAAAGAAAAAATCGGTCAACAAATAGAATCGGTGCGCAAGGCAGCAACGGGTTTAGAATTTGAAGAAATTGCTATTGATAATGCTTCCAGCGATGGTACGGCGGATTTTATTAGGCAAAATTTTTTGCAGGTAAAATTAGTTGCTAATGATAAAAATGTCGGTTTTGCCGCGGCCAATAATCAGGGACTGAAAATTGCGCAAGGGGAGTATATTTTGTTTTTAAATCCCGATATGAAATGCGAAGAAAATAGTTTAGGCAAGTTGATTGATTATATGGAGAAAAATAGAGAAACGGGGATAGTTAGTTGCAAGCTAGATAATGAAAGGGGTGAATTTAATCCCAATGCCGGCCCGCGGCGCTTTCCCACTGTTTTAAATCAGCTGGCAATTATTTTAAAATTACCTCATTTTTTTCCATCACTGCTTGATAATTATTTGATGAAAGATTTTGATCCTGAAAAAGAGCAGGAAGTGGATAGCGTGCGCGGTTCGTTTATGTTAATACGCCGCAGTGTGCTCCAAAAATTAGGCTGGGCGTTTGATCCGCGATATTTTATTTGGTTTGAAGATGTGGATTTGTGCCACGAGGTGAAAAAAATGGGATTAAAAGTAATGTATGTGCCATTTGTTTCTTGCGTGGATTATGTGGGGCAAAGTTTTAAACAGCGCGATAGTTTTTGGAAGCAGAAAAATTTTACTCTTTCTGTGCTGAAATATTTTCAAAAATGGGAGCCGTGGTATAAGTGGATTTGGGTTTATAAAGCGCGTGCGATTGTTTTGGCGGGGATGTGGGTGAAAGAAAAAATATTTTAATCTATGCATCTCTCTGTTAACCTCGTCTCTTGGAACGGGGCAAAATATATTCCGTACTTGATGAAATCACTGCGTCAGCAAACCTATAAAGATTGGTCGCTTTTTGTGTTAGACAACAATTCTGCTGACAATACTGTGGAATTAATTAAGAGTGAGACGGAAAATTTTCCTGTCTTTGTGGAAATTCTGGAAAACAAAAAAAATTTCGGTTTTGCCGGAGGTCATAATTTGGCTTTTAAAAAAACAGAGAGCAATTACGTTTTGCTTTTAAATCAAGACACTTATTTAACGCCGGACTATCTGGAAAAGTTGGTTAATTTTATGGATGCGCATCCGGATACCGCCGCAGTATCCGGCCGTTTAATGAAATGGAATTTTGCCACGTTTTCTGGCGAGTTGGAAGAAACTTTTACCAATCAAATTGACAGCTTGGGTTTTAAAATTTTTAAAAACAGGCGAGTGGTGGAAATTGGAGCGGGGAGTGATTGGACAAATTTTCCATCTAAAAATGACCCTGCAAAGCCCCAAGAGGTTTTTGGTATCTCCGGAACTTTACCCATGTATTGCCGCGAGACTTTGCAAGAAACTGCCTTTGCCGATGGCAACATTTTTGATTCTCTTTATGAGTCCTATAAAGAAGATGTGGACTTAGCTTATCGGTTTCAACTGCAGGGATTAAAAGCCTATGTTTTGTCCTCGGCTGTGGCCTATCACGATAGAGCCGCGGCCGGACCAAAAGAAACAGGGGATTTAGCTGCCATTAAAAATAAACAAATCCAATCGCCCAGAGTGGCTTTATTAAGTTATCGCAACCATCTGATGAATTTATACAAAAATGAATACTGGCAGAATATCCTACTTGATTTTTTTTCCATTTTTTGGTATGAAATAAAGAAGTTTGTTTATTATTTAATAATGGAGAGAAAGGTTTTGGAGGGGTTAGTTTATATCTGCCGACATAGAAAAGAATTGCAAGAAAAAAGACAGGAGATTATTAAAAAAAGAAAAACAACTTGGCAGGAATTTAGACGGTGGTTAAATCAATAATTGTTTATGTTCGACATCGCTATCACAATCGTAAATTACAACATGACGGAAGAAATCCGCCAGCTTTTGGAATCTCTTAAAAATGATTTACTCAATTCTAATTTAAAAATTCAAGTTGTAGTGGTGGATAATACTCCGCAAGATGGCTGCTGGTTGATGCTCAAAAATAATTTTCCCGAAGTAAAGTATTTGCCGCAGGACTATAATTTAGGTTTTGGCAAAGCGCAAAATGTGGCTATAAAATCTGTGGAGGCTAAATATTATTTCATCCTCAACCCCGATGTCATTTTTTCCGAAGGAGAAAAAGTTTTACAGCGCCTCTGGGACTTTATGGAGGCTAATCCTAAAATCGGCATGATCGGTCCCAAACTTTTAAATAACGACAACACTTTGCAGTATTCCTGCTATCGTTTTCCCACCTCCCTTATCCCGTTATTGCGCCGTAGTTCTTTAGGTGACAAACCCAAATTTAAAAAAATGGTGGATAAGTATTTAATGAAAGATTTTGATCATAATAAAACCCAGGCAGTAGATTGGTTAATGGGCTCGGCCATGTTTGCTAGAGGTACTGCTTTAAAAGAAATAGGTTTGTTTGATGACAGATTTTTTATGTATTTTGAAGATTGTGATCTGTGCCGCCGTTTTTGGGAAGCTCACTACCCAGTTTATTATGTTTATGATATAAAGATAAAACATCGCCACAGCAAAGGATCGGCCGCCGTGCCCGGTTTATTTCAATCAATTATTAAAAATTCCCTCACCAGAATTCATATTATGAGTTGGCTTAAATATTGGTGGAAGTGGCGAGGGCAAGAAACTTAAATCAAAATATGCAACCACGGGTAGCTATAATTTATCTTTCTTTTCACTGTGAGCCTTATATGGATGACGTGGTTTCTGGATTGGAAAAATTAACCTATCCCAAGGATCGGGTCGAGTTTGTGATAGTGGACAATCCGCATCCCGAGTATGGTTCTTCTGTGCGCTATATAGAAGAACAAGTGATGTCCAAATCCGGACTGTCTTTGCCCAAAATCACCTTGCTTGTCCAAAGTGAAAATTTGGGTTTTGCCGGAGGCAATAATGTAGGCATTAAATATGCTTTGGATAATGGTTTTGATTATGTTGTTTTGCATAATAATGATGCTTTCGTGGCTTCCAACTTTTTGGAGCCGTTGGTCGCGACCATGGAAGCAGATAAAAAGATCGGCGCGGCGCAATCGCTTTTGCTTTTGCATCCAGAAACAGATTTAATTAATTCCGCCGGCAACTCCATGCATTATTTGGGTTTTGGTTTTTGTTCCGATTACCGGTCAAAAGTCAGCGAGGTTTCTTTGCCTACGGTAAAGGAGATTGCTTATGCTAGCGGTGCGGCTTTAATGATGCGAGGCAGTTTGTTAAAACAGTTTGGCGGATTGGATGAAGATTTCTTTTTGTATCATGAAGATTTGGAATATTGCTATCGTTTAAAAGCGGCCGGTTATAAAATTGTTTTGGTTAAAGATTCTATCGTCTATCATAAATATCAGTTTGGCCGCAGTATTACCAAGTATTTTTGGATGGAGCGCAACCGCTATGGAGTTTTGTTGGAATTTTATAAGTGGCCCACTTTATTATTAATTGCCCCAATGCTAATTTTGATGGAATTGGCCCTGGTCATTTTTGCCTTTAAAGGCGGTTGGTTGGAAGAAAGGAAAAAAGTTTATAGATACTGGGCGCAAAAAGTCAATTGGCAAAAGTGGCTCTCTAAAAGAAAAAACATTCAAAACATCCGTGTAATTTCTGATAGGGAATTAACCCGCGATTCAGTGTCCGCTATTTTGTTTCAAGAAAAGTCAATGGAAAATCCCATCTTGCTTTATGTGGGCAATCCTATTATGGAAATTTATTGGTGGGTAATAAGATTTGTAATGTTTTGGTAATTTTATAAGCGAAGCTTGAAATTTCGTTGAGCCTCGCTAAAAGAAAATAAAATATTCTTTGGTCTCATCTCTGGAAATTATGATCAAAAAAGCAATTTTAACCGGCGGAGGGCATGCCACGCGCTTGCGTCCCATCACTACTACAATCAATAAGCATTTAATTCCGCTGGCCAATAAGCCGATGATTTTTCACGCCATTGATAAGGTGGTGGAAATTGGTGTAAAAGAAATTTTTATCAATATCAATCCGGGCGAAACGGAAATGCAAAAAATTGTGGGCGATGGGGGACACTGGGGAATTAAAATAACTTTTTTTGAGCAAACCGGCGGACCGCAAGGCATTGCTCACGTAGTAAACCTGGCCAAAGATTTTATTGGCAACGATCCTTTTGTTTTTTATTTAAGCGACAACATTACTTTGGGCAGTTTAAAACCTTTGGCGGAAAAATTTGATAAGGAAAATTTAAATTGTTTGTTGGCTTTTGCCAAAGTCCAAGATCCGGAAAGATTTGGGGTGGGGGAATTTGATGCCCAGGGTAAATTGGCGCGGATTTTAGAAAAACCCGCCAATCCGCCATCTAATTTTGCGCAGACCGGAATTTATTTTTATGATCATAATTTTTTTGAGGCTTTTAAAAACATTAAAAAAAGCGCTCGTGGCGAATACGAAATTTCCGATGTTAACACCTGGCTGATTCAAAACGGTTTTAAAGTTGGCTGGAATGAAGTGACCGGTTGGTGGAAAGATACCGGCAAGCCCAACGATCTGTTAATTGCCAATCATCTTTTGTTGGATGAATTGCCTGCTGCTCACTTTACTAACGGAGCCTCTGTAGAAAAAGGCGCTCGCTTGGAGGGAAATATTAAAATAGGCGCTGGCAGTAAAATTGGCCTTAAGGTTCTAATCCGCGGACCGGTAATTATTGGTGAGAATTGTATTTTAGATGATTGCTACATTGGTCCTTACACCACTATTGGTCAAGGCACGGAAATTTACAGCGCCGAGGTGGAACATTCTATTATTTTTGAAAATGTGGATATTAACTGCCAGATTCGCGTAGTGGATAGCATTATTGGTAAAAATGCTTCCATAATTTCCGGTCATGAAGCCCCACCCAAAGGTCATAAGATGATTTTGGGAGATAATACTTTTATAGAGATTTAATATGTCTTATTGTATTTCTAGCTTGAATAACTCATAACCATTTTTTAAGCGATCTAGAAAATAGATATTTTTTCCATCTCTGTCTATTTGTAGATTTTTAATATCACGTCCCTGAAAAAGCGTGTTATTTTGCCTTTTGTCTCTGTCGTCTAGTTCACTCAAATAAATATTTTGATTCACTTTTAGAATAAAATAAGGGGCGTTATAAACAGGGAAGACGTTTTCAATATCTTTATCAAATCTGTTCAACATATAATTTTTCCTAATGATGGGATCAAAAATCCACAGTTCTTGTTTATCTAGATAGTACAAAAAATTGTTTTTTTCTCCTTCGCCCCAGGTGCTTTTATCTCCGCTAAGTGTCAAGATGGGTTGTTGTCCGCTGGAAATATCAATTAAATAAATCTGATTTTGCCCCTGGACTGTCAAAAAATTATTTTTTAATTCCTGAAGTTGGTAATGCCCCAATGGTAATTTTCCTAACAGCGTGGTGTTATTAAAAAAACCCAAAGAATTATATTTATAAACCAAAGAATTTTGCGGATCGTTTTTTATAATATAAATATCCCTTTTAATCATTTGAAAATCTTTTATGCCACTTAATATCTTTTCACTTTGTTTATTATCTAATTCAACTTTATATAATTCATTATCAGAGAGCACAAAAATATTATTTCCGGTACTATCAAAAAAAGTTTTTTGAATACTAACTATCAAACCGTTTAAATATAGCGGCTCCGTATTGCCAGAGGTTTCAATTATATAAAAATTATTTTCTTTGGTTTTAAGAATAATCTTTTTTTCATTTTCCGACCAGGTTATTTTTTCGGCGTCTAAATTTTGTTTTGGCCAAATCAATTGAGGGACATCTTTGGAAATATCTTTTTTCCAGACACCTTCTGTGTTTACAAAAGCCAATAAATCCCCAGTAGGTGAAATCATTGCGGTTTGCGTGCCTCCATCTGCCATTTTTGTAGGTGAACTTTTTTTAAATAAAACAACATCATAGGCTAAAGTACTGGCTTTGTTCTTGACCTCCAAATTTTTTTCCCAATCATAGTAGCCATCCTTTATAATTTTTACATCATAATAATTAGGCCGCAAGTCCGAAAGACGCAAAGGGCGAGTATTTGTTTGTAATCCATTGTTGATTAAAATTTGGGCGTCCTTAGGTAAGACATTAATAAACAGAACACCAACTTGTTCCACTTTTCCTTTTTGAAAATTATAACGATAACCGGCCGTATACATGATGATTACGGGGGCCACAATTAAAAAAATAACGATAAAAATAAGGTAAATTAAGCGGCGCGCTTTGATGTTCATAGTTTAAAATATTGATTAAGGTTTATTTAGGGCCGCGTTTGGTTAAGCCGGGAATTATTTGTCTAAAATCTAAAATTATGGTATCATTTGTTTCAACTATGAGTCAATTTATTATTCAAGGAGGTACTAAATTGAAGGGGGAAGTAGAAATTAGCGGCATGAAAAATGCCGCCACTCCTATTTTGGCCGCTACACTTTTAACTGATGAGGAATGTCGCATTAGTAACGTTCCTAAAATTTCCGATGTAGAAAAGATGCTGGAAATTATGAAAAGCCTTGGGGCCAGCACCCGGTGGATTGGAGATCACTCTGTATCTGTAAAGGCGAGCAACCTCAATTTGCCCAGTTTAGACAAAAAGCTTTTTAAAAGCATGCGTTCTTCTGTTTTATTTTTGGCGCCGCTTTTAGTGCGTTTACAAGAAGCCATTTTACCGGAACCCGGAGGTTGTATTATTGGTAATAGGCCATTGGATACGCATGTTTTTGTTTTGGAGCAACTAGGCGCCAAAGTAGAAAGAGAAAATGATCAATTTCATTTGCGAGCGGAAAAAATGAAAGGTACTCAAATAGTTTTGCCGGAAATGTCTGTGACGGCTACGGAAAATGCCTTGATGGCCGCGGTTTTAGCTCAAGGAGAAACCATTATAAAATTGGCCGCCGCCGAGCCTCATGTACAAGATTTGGCTAATTTTTTAGTAAAGATGGGTGCTAAAATAGAGGGCATTGGCACACACACTTTAAAAATTCACGGTGTTGAAAATTTGCACGGTGCAGAATATACTCTTATTCCCGATCAAATAGAAATTGGCACTTTTGCTGTAGCCGCGGCGGCTACTCACGGGGAAGTTGCCATTCATCCCGTAGTACCGGAACATCTTGATAAAATTTTATCCTTACTTGCTTCTATCGGTGTGAATTTAGAAATTCAAGGTGATACTCTTTTAATCCACCATAGTCATCCCTTAAAATCTTTTAAACTTCAATCATTGCCTTATCCGGGTTTTCCAACAGATTTGCAAGCTCCTTTTGGCGTTTTAGCCACGCAATGCCAAGGCACTTCTTTAATTCATGATCCTATGTATGAGGGCAGACTTGGTTACATTAACGAAATGATTAAGATGGGAGCCAACGCCATAGTCTGTGATCCTCATCGTGTTTTAGTGACCGGACCTACGCCACTGTATGGGCGTGAAATAAAGAGTTTTGACCTGCGAGCCGGGGCTACGCTTTTAATTGCCGGTATCTTGGCCGAGGGAGAGACCATCTTAAATGAAGCGGAGATAGTTTTTAGAGGTTATGAAGAGATTGATGAAAAATTTAGAAAGTTGGGGGTTAAAATTGAATATCAAAAATAAAACCGACCCTTGGTCGGGGCTTCTGGGCGGATTTTTAAGAAGCGGAAATTTAACAATTATTATGCCAGATTTTAAAATATTTTTTAAAAAAGGAGAAGAAAGGCGAATCCAATCACGCCATTTGTTTTTGGGCAGCCTTTTGGTTATTTTAATTTTAATTTCTTTTTTTACCGGTGTTTTATTTGCTAAAAATCAGGAAAGTGTAGTAGCTATTTCCGCTCCGGTCACCACTTCCTCTGTTAAAATTACCGGATTAGGAACAACCAACAAATTATTTACAGTAGATTTTAATTTATACTGGGATGTTTGGAATAAATTACAAGAAAAATTCATTGGCAAACCGGTAGCTGATGATAATCTTTTTTATAGCTCTTTAGAGGGTTTGGTGGCTGCAGCCAATGATCCTTACACTGTGTTTCTGCGTCCGCAAAAAGCCGAAAGATTCAGTCAGGATTTAGCCGGAAGTTTTTCCGGGATTGGCGCAGAGCTGGGAATGAAAAAAGAGGTTATTACTATTGTTGCTCCTTTGTCAGAATCTCCGGCGGAAAAAGCCGGTATTAAAGCGGGGGACAAGGTTTTGGCGGTAGATGGCAAAGATACTTACGGTTGGACATTAGACGAGGCTGTTAATAAAATTCGCGGAAAAAAAGGCACTCCCGTTAAGCTTTTAATTTTAAGAAATAATGAATCAGCCCCGAGAGAAATTTCAATTATCAGAGATACCATTGTAATCAAAAGTGTTAAGTGGGAGATGAAAAATAATGCCGCCTATATTCAAATTTCTAATTTTAATGAAGACACTGCCGGTTTATTTGATAAAGCCGTTACCGAATTAATAAGTAAGAATCCCAGTGCTTTTATCATTGATCTGCGTAATGATCCCGGTGGGTTTTTGGATACTGCTGTGCGTTTAGCCAGCGAATGGATTCCTAAGGGCAAGGTAGTGACGGAGAAATTCAGCGATGGACACGAGGAGAATTATATCAGCGACGGTAAGCATCGGTTGGATAATTTTGAAACTTATGTTCTAATCAACCAAGGTTCAGCCAGTGCTTCAGAAATTTTGGCCGGTGCCTTGCAAGATTATGGCAAGGCCACTCTGGTAGGAGAAAAAAGCTTTGGTAAAGGATCGGTTCAGGAATACGAACAATTGTCTGATGGTTCCGCCTTAAAAATTACCGTGGCCGAATGGCTTACTCCCAAAGGTAGGCATATTAATAACAACGGTATTGAGCCGGATATTAAAATGGTACCGGTAGCGGCCAGTTCTACTGCGTCAGTAGTAGAAAACCTCGTCAATCCACAAAAAGATACCGTTTTGGAAGATGTGCTGAAATTGATTAAATAGAATAATAAAAAAACGAGTTGCTTTCAAGGCGGCTCGTTTTTTTGTTTATCATTGTTTGCTATTCTTTTATTCAAACCTTCTTTCCCAATCACTATCTACTTCTACGCGTAAATCCAAGAAAATTTTGCGATTCAAAATAACTTCCAATTCTTTGCGCACTGTGGTTCCCATTTCTTTAATTTTGCGCGCGTGATCGCCAATGATCATTCTTTTATAGCGCTGAGCCGTGGTTAAAATTACCGCAGTAATTACCAGAATGTCAGGTTTATCCTCAATGTCTTCAATTTCTACTGTGGTGGTATATGGCACTTCATCGCCCATGGTGTGAAAAACTTTTTCTCTAATCAGCTCACTGATAAAAAATTTTTGGTCAACATTGGTGATTGATTCCGGTGGATAGAGTGGCTCACCTTCGGGTAAATAAGTAAAGATTTTTTCAATTAAAGTTTTAATATGTTTGTTTTTGAGGGCGGAAATTTCAATCATTTCTTTAAAATTATTTTTTAAATCCCTGTAATCTTCTAAAAATTCAAGTTGTTTTTCCGGTAAATCAATTTTATTGATAACTAAAATTATAGGAGCTTCTGTTTTACGCAGTAATGATAGCATGTAGCGTTCTTCCGGGCCAATTTGGCGCGAAGGATCTACGATATAAAGAATTAAATTGACGCCTCGCAAAGATTCTGAAATTTTTTGATTGAGTTTGGGGGTGATGGCGCTGCGTTTTTCTTGAAAATAGCCCGGAGTATCAATAAAAACCGCCTGACCTTGGGGCATATTTAAGACACCTTGGATGGTGTGGCGGGTAGTTTGAGGCTTGGGGGTGGTGATGGCGAGTTTGGTGCCAACCAGCGAATTTAAAAGTGTAGATTTACCTACGTTGGCACGACCGGCTAAAACCACCATGCCGGATTTTAAAATTGTGTTTGCGGTTTGATTTTCCATATGTTCTTTAAGTTTAGCAAAAAAGAGTAAAAAAAACAAGGGTAAGATTCATTTTTCCGTGCCGCCGGCAATGCGGTATTAGTGAGATTCTAATAAAAAACCGCCGCGGCCGTTATGGCTTTGGCGGTATAAACTAGTTATAATTAGCTTTTGGTTGTCAGAGCAGCCTGTTGGATTTGACGAAGAATATCATGGTGGGGAATTTCGCGGATGTCGCCGTACCGCGTAAGCAAGCGAATTTTTAGAATTTCCTCGGCGATGAGAAATAATGACCTATTTTCTTTCGTGAGCAGGAAGGGCAGGAGAAATTCCATTGCCTTGATTTTTTCTTCCAAGTCGTCAAGCCCCAGGCGAAAACACTCGCGAGCGAATATTTTCATTGAGTTGTCTTCGCCGGCGCTCAAGATGCCGTCCATAACTCCCAAGAGAATTTCTATCTCTTGGTCTGAGGCGCCTTCCAGCGCCCGGAAGTTATACTTTGGCATGTTTATCTCCTCGTAGGCGTTTTTTGGCCTGGTTTAACTCAAGTTGTCTTCGTTCGGACCAAGCGAGGAATCTCTGCCGTGATATTCATCTGCCAGTTCTTCTTCTTTCTCTTCTTCGTCATCATTTGCAACTTCCGGCGATGAATCTTCGTTTGTCATGACCAAATCATCGCTTTCTTCTTCCTCCGTGGAAGCAGGGTTTTTACGCCACTGATGGTGGAAGATGTAAGTCAAAGCCCCGCCTACAACTGCCAGGGCAGTAGCAGAGAGAGCCTTGATGATCCACGGCAGATCAGTGAAAAACAGTACTCCTGCTACCAAAATCAACAGAAGAACGATGTTGCCAATATAGGAAACTCCCAGTTTCCAACAGAATTCCTCTGTTTCCAGGAACAGTGCGCGATTTTCTGAGTCTTTGATCGCCTGAATTTTTTGCAGTTCCCCTTGGAGATTTTCCACCATATCTTCTAGTTCAATATTTTGATTGCGTAGTTCTTTTGCTTCCAACCAATGCATTTTGGATATTTCCGAAAGCAACACTCTCCTTGTCTCCATGGCTTTCTCCTACTTTTCTTGAAGGTGGGGAACCTGCTTGCTCGGACGAGGAAAAGCTAAACGAGGAGGCCGGCCCTTGTTGGGGATGTGCTTTCCTTGTTGTCTTTCCGCTTGCAGGTATTTGGGAAATAAAATGTCATTGTAAACTGCACTGGCCAATAAACCTTCGGCGATGTTTTTGTCGCAATTCCAGCTTCTGGCAAGTTGTTTTACACGACGCTGATAGGTTTTTTGATCCCAGTACAGCCACCGCTTGGACTGCCGCTTACGCTTGGGCGAACGATCCCAACCAAACGTTATGGCCTCTTCAGGGAAGATATTTTCGTCTTCGTATTCACCCTCGTCAGCGTCACGGGCGTGGAATCGCCAGAAATTGCTGTCGTAACGAGGATCATCTTCCACCCACGCGTGTTCGCGCAAGAGCTCATCAACGTATTCATCATCGTTGAAGTATATTTCCTGCTCTCGCAACTGCTCGATCGTGGGCTCGAGTACTCCAGCGTTGTTCGTGTCCATGGAATCTACGGCCCATTCAATTTTGCGTGAGGGTTCGTGTGCCATGGTAGAAATCTCCTCTGGTTATGATTTTATGGATTCAAAAATATGTTTATTTTAAAGAGCAAAAACCGACTTCTAACCTTATCATATTTAAGAGGATTTGTCAAGCGCTCTGCCTTATGTTAAGATTAAGTCAAGCCTAAAAAGGTATATTTTTTAAATTTATGTCAAATAAGCCACAAAAATTAGATAAATCAATCACTACTCGCGAGCAGGATTTTTCGGCCTGGTATTTAGATGTCATTGCCGCAGCCGACTTAGCTGATTACGCCCCGGTTAAGGGTTGTATGGTAATTAAGCCTTACGGTTATGCCATTTGGGAAAATATTCAGAAAATTTTAGACGCTAAATTTAAAGTTACGGGTGTTAAAAATGCTTATTTTCCTCTGCTTATTCCGCAAAGTTATTTAGAACGCGAGGCTGAACATGTAAAAGGTTTTGCTCCGGAAACTGCGGTGGTGACACATGCCGGTGGGAAAAAATTAGATGAGCCTTATGTAATCCGCCCTACTTCGGAAACAATTATTTATGATATGTTTGCCAAATGGGTGCAGTCTTATCGTGATTTGCCTCTTTTGATTAATCAATGGGCCAATATCGTTAGATGGGAAATGCGCACCAGGCTTTTTTTAAGAACTACGGAATTTTTGTGGCAGGAAGGGCATACTGCCCACGCGACGGAAAAAGAAGCTGATGAAAGAGCTTTGCAAATGTTGGAAATTTATAAAGATTTTGCCGGCAACTATTTAGCTATGCCGGTTTTTGATGGTATTAAATCCGAAGCGGAAAAATTTGCCGGCGCTGTCAGAACTTATTGCATAGAAGCGATGATGCAAGATGGCAAAGCCTTACAAGCGGGCACTTCACATTTACTGGGACAAAATTTTGCCAAAGTTTTTAATTTGAAATTTTTAAATCAAGAAGGTGTGGAGGAATTTGCTTTTAACACCAGCTGGGGCGTTTCCACTCGTCTTATTGGTGGGCTCATTATGACTCACAGTGACGATAAGGGTTTGGTTTTGCCGCCCAAGATTGCTCCAATCCAAGTAATGATTTTGCCGATTTGGTCTAGTGATGAAGAAAGAATAGCGGTTTTAGATTCCGCGGAAAAAATTGAAGGGGAATTTAAAGAATTGGATATTCGTGTGGAGATTGATAAACGCGAGGAACGTTTTGGCATTAAGACTTACGAGTGGGAGAAAAAAGGCGTGCCGGTTAGAATAGAAATTGGGCCTAAGGATTTAGCTAAAAAATCCGCAATGGTAGTGCGCCGCGATGTGGAAGGAAAAAATTCCGTGGAAATGAGCGTTTTAGCCAAAAATATTGATAATCTTCTAATAGAAATTCAGAATAATCTTTTTGAACGCGCCAGATTATTTAGGAATCAACATTTTTTTGAAGTGAATGTCTACGAAGAATTTAAAGAAAAAATTGAACAAGGATTTGTTAAGGCGCCGTGGTGCGGCAAGGCCGAGTGCGAGGCTAAAATAAAAGAAGAGACAAAAGCCACGGTGCGCTGTTTACCTTTTGATGTGAAAGAGGAAAAAGGCAAGTGTTTAATTTGCGGCCAAACTTCTTCTCTAAAACCAATTTTTGCTAAGGCCTACTAAAAACATGAAAATCATTATTTTCAAACCCAATGATTATGCTCGTAATTTTTTGCGCAGATGCGGTTATGCCGCTTTTGAAGATCCCGGAACCGGTGAAAGCAGTTTTGTGCGGCGATTAACAACAGAATTTTATCCGCGTTTTCATGTCTACGCTAAAGAAGATGATGATAAACTAGAAATTAACTTGCATTTGGACCAAAAAAAACCTTCTTACGGAGAGGGATCCCATGCTCACAGCGGCGAATACGATGGTGAATTGGTGGAGACAGAGGGTTTGCGCTTACAAAATGAAATTGCGTATCTAATTAAAGAAAGGCGAGGGGAGGATTAACCTCGTCTTTTAAATCCCCTATAGTTGTAATTATGTCTCAGGCTACGGAAGATATAAAATCTAAAATAAGTATTGTTGATTTTGTTTCCGAATATCTGCCCTTAAAAAGGGCAGGTGCTACTTATAAAGCCAGTTGTCCTTTTCATCAGGAAAAGACTCCTTCTTTTATCGTTTCCCCGGAAAGGCAAAGTTGGCATTGTTTTGGCTGTAATATCGGCGGAGATGTTTTTGAGTTTTTAATGAAGATGGAAAATTTGGAATTTCCCGAGGCTTTAAAAATTTTGGCCGACAAAGCGGGAGTAAAATTACCCGAGTTTGGTAATGAAATTTCTTCCAGTCAACGCAATCGTCTTTTGGATATTTTAAAATTGGCCGCTAAATTTTATCATAAAATTTTATTGGACTCTCCCAAAGCCGAAGAGGCCAGAAATTATCTTTTTGTCAAAAGACAGGTGAGTCAGGAAGTGGCCGAGGATTTTTTATTAGGTTATATTCCCGAAGATTGGGATTTTTTAACCAATTTTTTAGTTAAAAAAGGCTATGGCATTAACGATATTTTATCCTCTGGTTTAACTATTAAAAAAGATGGTGGCGGATATTATGATAGATTCCGCGACCGCGTTATGTTTCCCATTAATGATGTGCATGGCAATGTGGTGGGATTTACCGGGCGGCTTTTGCACGAAAAACCCGAGGCTGGCGGCAAATATGTCAACACGCCGCAAACCTCTGTTTTTGATAAAGGAAAAGTTATTTATGCTTTGGATAAAGCTAAGCAAGAAGCTAGACGACAGGATAAATTTATAATTGTAGAAGGACAAATGGATGTGGTCATGAGTCATCAATTTCAAATTACCAATACGGTAGCTTCATCGGGTACAGCTTTGACTCGCGAACAAATTAAATTATTAAAACGGTTTACTTCTAATTTGATTATCGCTTTTGATGTGGACTCGGCCGGACAAAATGCTACGGCACGTGGCATAGAATTGGCACTTAGCGAGGGCCTGAAAATAAAAATAGCCGTTATTCCGCCGGAATTTGCCAAAGATCCCGATGAGTGCCTTAAAAAAGATAAAAATGTTTGGTTTAAGGCCTTGGAAAACGCTCAATCAATTATGGAATATTTTTTTTCCAGCATTTTAGGAGGTAAAGATTTAACCAATCCCGAAGTGCGCGGCCAGGTTTCTACCAGTATTTTAGAAAAAATCAAACTATTGCCCGATTCTGTGGAGCAGGATTTTTGGATTAAGAAGCTGGCCGCTGTTTTGGATCTTCGCGTGGATGTTTTATATGAAAAAATTAAGGGTTTAAAAGGTGGCCCGGTTTATCACGATGAAATAAAAAAGGCAGGTTCGGTTGTAAAAAGTAAAGAAGAACTGACCGGAGAAAAAATGTTATGTTTGTTAATTCGTTGGCCGCTATTTTTTGAAACAGCCAAGCAGATTTTACATCCGGAGTTTTTTATTAATCAAAACCTTAAAAATCTGTACGAAAATTTAATTTTGTTTTATAATACCGCCGAGGCTTTGCCGGAGGGCGATGTGGGAGTTATCCACAGTTTTAAGGCTTGGAAAGGCCAAAATGAGGTTTGTCAAATAATAGATATTTTGGACTTATTATACGAAAAAGAATACTTTAATTTAAGCCAAAAAGAAGCCGAAGAAGAAATTATCAGTGTCGCTAAAAGGTTAAAAATGTGGTATAATAATGCCATTCGTAAGACCTTAGAAAAGGAAATGGCCGAAGCGGAAAAAAATAGCGACAAAGAAAAGATCCTTTTTTTAATGGAGAAATTCAAAGATTTTTTATAATATGAAGAAAAATAAGAAAATGGTTAAAAAGAAAGCGCTTAAGAAAGTAGCTAAGGTTAAAATTAAAAAGGCTGCCCAAAAAAAGGTGATAAAAAAGATTGTAAAAAAACTTTTTCAAAAGAAAAAGACTTTTTTAAAAAAGAAAAAAAATAAAATTTCTAAAAAATCTTTTTTTAAAGCTGGCAAAAAAATGTCAGCCAAAAAAACCGCAATAAAACAATTAGAACTTTTTCCGCCAATTAAAATAGTACCTCCGGAAAATGCACTTATCCAAAGTGTAATTAAAAAAGGTAGAATACGCGGGTTTTTAACAGAAACAGAAATCTTGCAAGTTTTTCCTTTTTTAGAAAATTACGTCGGAATCTATGAGGATTTTTTAGATTTAGCTGAATCCAACAGTGTGACGGTTTTGGAAACCAAAGAAAATTTGTTATTAAAACACGATGAAAAGAAGGCCTTGTTAGGGAAAGTTTCTACCATGAGCGAAGCTAAGATTGTTCCGGCAATTGATTTTGATGAATTATCCAGTGATTCTATTCAAATGTATTTGCGTGAAATTGGTAAAATCGCCCTTTTAACAGGAGAAGAGGAGGTGGCTTTGGCCAAGCGCAAAGAACAGGGGGACAGAGAGGCGGAAAAAAGATTGATAGAAACCAATTTGCGTTTGGTTGTGTCTATTGCTAAAAAGTTTGTGGGTAAACAATTATCTTTATTGGATTTGATTCAAGAAGGTAATATTGGTTTGTTTAAAGCGGTTAAAAAATTTGATTATCGTCGAGGTTATAAATTTTCTACTTATGCCACCTGGTGGATCAGGCAAGCTATTACCAGGGCTTTGGCAGATCAATCGCGCACCATTCGTATTCCGGTGCATATGGTGGAAAATATCAATCGCGTGCAAACAGTTTCCCGCCAGCTTATTCAAGATTTGGGACGCGAGCCAACCCCAGAAGAAATAGCGGCCGAATTAGGTGATGATGTGGAAAAAATTTCCCACATTTTAAAAATTTCTCAAGATACTGTTTCCTTGGAGACCTCGGTGGGGGACAGCGACGAAGATTCCACTCTGGAAGATTTTATCAAAGATGTAAAAAATGTTTCTCCTGATCGCTCGGCGGCTTTAAGATTGCTAAAAGATTATGTAGTAGAGGCTATTAAGGATTTGTCACCTCGCGAACAAAAAATATTAGAAATGCGTTTTGGTTTAAACGACGGTGTCTCCCACACCTTGGAAGAAGTGGGGCAAGAATTTGATGTAACCCGTGAACGCATTAGACAAATTGAAGCCAAGGCTTTGGAAAGAATCAAAAATTTTACCGCCATAGAAAAACTCAAAGACTACTAGGTTTTTTCTGTTTGAAGAGTTTTTTAGTTTTTATTAAGCGGTCTTGACGATTAAAAAATAAATCGGTATAATTTGAGCACAAATATTATTCGGGGATAGCTCAGCGGTAGAGCAGCGCGCTGTTAACGCGTTGGTCCAGGGTTCGAATCCCTGTCCCCGAGAGATTTAAGACTACCGAATCCTTCGCCAGCAATGGTGAAGGGTTTTTTTGCTTGCAGCAGCAGTTTTTTGTTGAGCAAGCGGGGGTTCGAACAGATTGAATCCACGAGAAGGCGCTTGTTTTGGAGGCTCGCTGACGCAAAGCGATTCTTTAGCTTAGATAACGCCAGAATCACATCCTGGGCGGGTTCGAACGCGTCCGTCGCCTGCACAGGTCGCCCAAGGGAAGCTTCCTCTTGAAGGAGTCTCTCGCGTTGCGCCAGGTACTCATCGTCACGAATGGCGTTGCGTACGCGAAGGTCGGTCAACGTCCTCAGTTGCCGATTGACCGACGCCTTGGCCCGTTCCCGAGACAGGGCGATGGCACGTACTGTCTCCTTGCTGCTCTGGTTCAACTCCTCCAGGGCGTCGATGTACCAACCGACTACGGCGTCTGGAAGTGTCAACCGGCCGAACAACGCCGCGAGCTGAGAGTCGACGTCACCGACAAGGGCATATGGCTGGCGGCAGCCGTTGCGCCGCGGACAGTAGTAGTAGGGGTAGCGTCCCCCGTGC
>MFQT01000019.1 GCA_001783145.1 Candidatus Magasanikbacteria bacterium RIFOXYB2_FULL_38_10 | reverse complement strand
TTTAACCCTTGCGTAAGTAACCTTACCCCATAGCAGATGAACTTCTGTCTATGGGGATTTTTTTAATTTGCGAAATTGCCAAAAGGCTCCTAAAATGATAAAATTTTAAGTACTATGATTAAACCAAAAATCAGTCCAGTTGTGTTGGCAATTTTAGATGGCTGGGGTGTGGCGCCGCCAGGAGAAGGCAACGCCATAACGCAAGCCAATCTTCCTAATTTTAAAAAATTCATTAAAAATTATCCGGCCATGACTATTACTGCCGCCGGAAATGAAGTGGGTTTACAATGGGGGCAAATGGGCAACTCCGAGGTTGGTCATTTAAACATCGGCGCCGGCCGCGTGTATTATCAAACACTACTGCGCATAGATAAAGAAATTCGCGAAGGAGTCTTTTTTAAAAACGAAGCCCTAAAAGGCGCTTTTGACCAGGTTAAAAAAAATAAATCCGCCCTGCATCTTTTAGGTTTGTTTAGCGCCGGTAATGTTCATTCTTCGGAAGAACACGGGTTTGCTCTTTTGCAAATGGCTCTTAAAGAAAAAGTTGATAAAGTTTTTATTCATATAATTTTAGATGGTCGTGATGCTCTTTTTAACGGCGGTCTTCAAGCGGTGAAAAAATTGCAAGAGCAAATGGCTAAATATAAAATTGGCAAGATTGCTTCCCTTTCTGGCCGTTTTTACGCTATGGACAGAGACAATCATTGGGATAGAGTGGAAAAAGCTTATCACGCCATTGCCGAAAGCCAAAGCGATAAATTTTATACCGATCCTTTGCAGGCTATTGAAGATTCTTACAAGGCGGAAGTTTATGATGAACAGTTTGTCCCGGTGGCCATTCACGAAAAAAATAAACCAGTAGCCACAGTCGGTGAAAAAGACGCGGTGATTTTTTTTAATTTTCGGGCCGATCGTGCCAGGCAGTTAACCAAGGCTTTTGTTTTGCCCGGTTTTGAAAAATTTCAGCGCCATTATTCCCCCAATCTTTATTTTTCCACCATGGCGGAATTTGAAAAAGATCTGCCGGTACGCGTGGTTTATCAGCCACAGATTGTTAAAAATTGTTTGGCCGAAGTAATTGCGGGTGCCGGGTTAAAACAATTTCATGTGGCGGAGACGGAAAAGTACGCCCATATAACCTTTTTTCTTAATGGTCTTATTGAAGACCCTTTTTCCGGTGAAGACAGGCAGATAGTTCCTTCCCCCAGTGTGCAGAGCTTTGCCGAAAAGCCGGAAATGTCGGCCGGAGAAATTACCAAAAAAGTTTTGCAGAGCGTTGAAACTAATAAATATAATTTTATCGCCTTAAATTTTGCCAATGCCGATATGGTGGGACATACGGGAGATATGAAAGCTACTATTAAAGGTTTGGAAACGATTGATAAATGCTTGGGTCAGATTGCCGACGCGGTTTTAGCTAAAAATGGAGCTTTAATAATTACGGCGGATCATGGTAATGCCGAGGAATTGATCAATTTTAAAACCGGGCAAATTGACAAGGAGCATAGCACCAATCCTGTACCTCTTTTGATTATTGGCAAAGAATGGGAAGGTCAGCAGGGGATGGGGCAAGATGCACTAGAAGGTGATTTAAGTTTGATTCAGCCGGTGGGTTTACTTAGTGATGTAGCACCTACGGTTTTAAAAATTTTAGGAATTGATATTCCGCCGGAAATGACTAGCCGGCCACTTATTTAAAATATGCCGGAACTTCCCGAAGTAGAAACAATCCGTCAAGATTTAACCAAATTGATTGTTGGAAAAAAAATTGCCGCTGTTGAAGTACGGTTTAAAAAAATGGTTCAGCCCGGTAATTTTTCTAAAGTTTTGGTTGGACGGAAAATAAAAAAAATTTCCCGCCGCGCCAAGCTTTTGATTTTTGAATTATCGGGTGGTTTAAAAATGTTGGTGCATTTAAAAATGACCGGCCAGCTTGTCTATCGCGCCCAGGATGGAAAAATAGGGGCGGTGGGCGGTCATCCTATTGTGCAGAACTTGCAGGAATTGCCCAACAAATTTAGTCATGTTATTTTTACCTTTACCGACCACTCCCATTTATTTTTTAATGATGTCAGGAAATTTGGTTATTTAAAAATTGCCGATGAAAAAGAAGTAGAGGAGGTAAAAGCCTCTTATGGCATAGAGCCTTTTACTAAAGATTTCATTTTAGAAAATTTTACAACTGTAATTTTAAGTCGGTCCAAAATGAAAATCAAGCAATTGTTAATGGCTCAGGAGCTCATTGCCGGATTGGGTAATATTTATTCTGATGAAGCCTGTTTTTATGCCGGTGTGAGACCACAAAAACCGGCCGGTTCTCTGTCTAATCAAGAAATTAAAAAATTATTTTTGGCAATTTTAAAAGTTTTAAAAAAATCTTTAGGTAAAAGAGGGACTTCAGTGGAAAATTATGTGGATGTCTACGGCCGTGAAGGTGGTTTTGTTCCTTATTTAATGGTGTATGGCCGCGCGGGTGAAAAATGTAAACTCTGCGGGAATAATTTGGTAAAATTAAAAATAGGCGGACGTACCTCTGTTTATTGTCCGCATTGTCAAAAATGATCCCACTAATTAGCGAAAATAATCACGGCCTCCGCCATTTGGCGAGAGAGAAGGATCTATTACTTTTATGAACTATCTTAGACAATTAGATTATAAATTAATGCGTTCTATTAACAAAATATCCTTGCATTTTCCCTGGCTGGATTATTTTGGAATTTTTTGCGCGGTTTTTTTAATTTGGTTAATGGCCGCTCTGGCTTTAGGGGTTTTTTTCTATGTTCCCAAAAGCCTTAACCGTTTAAAATATCTATTTGTTTTATTAGCTTCGGGTGCCGGTTCTTATTTTTTAAGCGCTTTGGTTGGTTTTGGTTATGGTCGCGCCAGACCTTTTGTGGGTTTTGCCGATTTACATCAGCTTATCGCCACTTCTTTTTCTCATAAATCTTTTCCTTCTTCCCACGCAACAATTGCTTTTGCCTTGGCTACTGCGGTTTTTTGTTTTAATAAACCCTGGGGAATTTTAATGTTTGTTTTAGCTATTTTAGTGGCCTGGGGCAGGGTTTTTGTGGGTGTGCATTATCCTTTTGATGTTTTAGCCGGTGCTTTGTTGGGAATGTTGACAAGCTTAATTATTTACCGGTTAATTATTTAAGAAAGAACGGCCTTTCTTGACAAAAAAATGGTTCTATATTAAGATAAGCAATCTCTTATAAAAAAGAGATAAAAAAGAAAAACAAGGGGGCAGATATGGCGACCATTAGAAAACCTAAAAAAGAAGGACATTCCAGGGCCGGTCCCTGGCACGAAGGGGCTGACAACCTGCTGTTTCTGAAGAAGGTGATGAAAAAAAGGGGAGTAAAAGTAAAGCTGACGAAAGATGAAAAACGTCTGCGGTGGGAACTAGAGGGGAGTGAAGCAGTTTTGGAAACTCCCGCCAGTATTCTGGAAGATTAAAGTGTGTCGCAAAAAGCGCTATTGAGTCAATTCAATAGCGCTTCTTTTTTTAATTTCTCCCAACCTTAGTAGTTTTCTAGTATTTTTATAAACGACCTGATTTTGTTTTCTATGCTAACGCCTCCGGAAATTTTTAAACGAGTTTTTTTTGTTTTTGGGTCTTTGGTAATTAGTGGCACCAGATAATCTTTGGCTTCTTGTAAGGTAATTGCTCCTTGGTCAATCAGTTCTAAAATTGTGGCGGAAATATATTCAAAGGGAGGTAAGGGTAAGCCAGACAATTTAGCCCAAAGATGATCAAATGAACTCGCCATGCCTTGCGTCTTAACTTTTTCTTTTGTTTGCTCAAGAAAAATCAAATATTCTTTTCTGGATTTTAGTCTCTCTTTGTTGGCGATTAGGGATTGTCCCAATCTTTGAGATTCTTGGTTTAATTCCTCTTGGCGAGAGGTGCACAAAGGCGTTAAATCCCTTACCACAGCCAAATCGTCATAATATCTTTTTCCGCCGTCTTGGTAAAGTTCCTCGCTGAATTCGCCTTCAAAGGTTGTGGAGGAACCAAAATCAATCAAAGTGACGCGCGGTTCTTGTTTGCCTGGCCCACCTTCTAAATCTCCTTCAATTAAAAAATTACGTTGGTGTCCGTCGCGAAAACAGAAGCCGTTGTTGTGAAAAAGTTTTATAGTTTTTTCTATTTGGCTTAAAACTTGGGGGTTCAATACAAAACTTTTATGGTGCAATAAATTATAAAGGATTTGAGCATTTTGATTCCAAACTGTTTCGGCGTCTATTTGTTTTTGCGTCGCGTCGCGTGCTTTGCTTTTGGGTGCATAAAAAAGTTCTTGAGAAATTTCTTTTTGCAAAACATCAAATGGCAGTTCGTCAACTTCTTGTCTTAGGTGAGCAAAGCGATTATCGCGTCTTATTGCTTCGCGATACAGCAGAGTGGCTAAATCTGTACCCGGGATATAATCCATAATAATAACTTCCACCCTGTTATTTATTCCGGTAACGCCGCTTTCTCTAAGTTTTTTCTTAGTTTCTTCATCAACTGGAATATCAAAAAATTTAAGGGGTCTGGCTACTTTAGCCAGTCCGGTTTTGTCTTTAGCCTTGGAAAAAATTTCCCAGGCGCGGGTTTGCATTTCAAACTCTCTACGGCCTGCGCCGGGAATATAAATTTTAACTATTTTGATGGCTTGCGCGCCTTCAATATTTTGACCTTCTTTTTCTATGGCATCCTTAAGGCCGGACAGTTCAGGAATGTTGTTTAGATCAATTTTAAAAACTACGCCGCTGGTTCCTTCATTAAATTTTTTGGCGAATTTATATAAAGCCAATTCTACTTGGCCTTCTAGCATCTCTCTTTTTAATCTGGCTTCGGGTGTTTCTTTTGTCGCTTGGCCTTGCATTAAAGACAGATCCACCTCTCCTTTGGGTCTTGAACTCATAATTTTATTTTAAAAGATAAATATATCTTAGCACATTTTTATCGTTTTGTCAATCTCATTTTAATCTTAATTTTAATTAAAAATATTTGCCAAAAGACTTTTTTTGAGATAAAATTAAAGCATTAAAAATATGAACATAGTTATTTTATCAGGCGGAGTGGGCAAAAGACTCTGGCCCCTGGGCAGACAAAATAATCCCAAACAATTTTTTCCCATCATTGGCAAAAAGCCTTTAATTAAGGAAACCTATGACAGGTTTACCAAAATTTACGGAGCCAAGAAGATTTTCATTTCCACTACGGCCGATCTTTTGCCGCATCTAAAAAAGATCTTCCCTAAAATTTCTGCCACCCAGTTTATTGCAGAACCTTCTAGGCGCGATACTGCACCGGCTATGGGTTTTGCCGCTCTTAAATTATTTTTACAAAATCCCGATGAGCCAATAGTTTTTGTGCCCTCGGATCATTTTATAGCCAATGTGCCTAAATATTTGGAGTGTTTTAAAATTGGCGAAAAGTTGATTAAAGAAACCGGCAAGCTGGTGGATATCGGCATTGCCGCTACTTTCCCTAGCACGGTTTTAGGATACACTAAAATTGGTTCTAAGCATAAAACAATTAGTGGTGTGGAGGTTTATAATTTTGTCGGACACACGGAGAAGCCCAACGCTAAAATTGCCGCTAAATATTTAGCCAGTGGAAATTATTTGTGGCACGGCAATTATTATATGTGGACGCCGCGTTTGTTTTTAGAAGCTCTGCAAAAGTATACATTGGAAATTAGTCAGGGTTTGGAAAAAATCAAGTTGGCATTAGAGAAAAAAAATAATAAACAAATAGCGCAAATTTATAATCAATTACCCAAAATATCTTTTGATTATGCCGTGACAGAAAAAATTGATAAGAAGAAGGCTTTAATCATTAAGGGCGATTTTGGTTGGAGCGACGTAGGCGCCTGGGATGTTTTACACGAGCAATTAAAAGATGGGGCGGATGAAAAGGGGAACGTGGTTAAGGGACAGGTGGTACATCAGGATACAGAAGGTTGTTTGTTGTATGGGCATAAGGAAAGAATTTTAGCCACGGTAGGCATAAAAGACGTGGTGGTGGTTGACACCGAGGACGCAGTTTTGGTTTGCCCCAAATCCCGCGCGCAAGAAGTTAAAAAATTATTGGAAGAAATCGAACAGAAAGGTTTGGAAAAATATTTATGAAAAAAATTAAGTCGGTTTTTTTAATTTTAATTGTTGTTGTGGCTATTGGTTTGTTTGGTTTTTGGTTAAGAGGTAGACAAAGAGTTGAACAGGCCAAAGTAGCTAAAGAAAAAGCTACTATAAAATTGACCTTTATTGAAGGTTGGACTTTGCGCGATTATCAAGATTATTTAATTGAACAAGGTTTGTTAAAAAAAGACGACCCAGAATTTAAAAATTTAGTTGGGGAGGTAGCCTTTTATCCTTCTATTTTAATTAAAGATTATCGTTTAAAGGCGGAGGCTTTGCCAGTTGAACAAATAATCAATCAAAGAAAATTTTTACAGGATTTGTCTTTGGAAAGCTTAGAAGGATATTTGTTTCCCGACACTTATATTTTTAATAAAAATTATCCCTTGGAATCTTTGGTAAATATGATGTTGAATAATTTTGAAAAAAAGATTCCGTCAGAAATGCAACAGGAGATTAGACGTCAAGGTAAAAGTTTGGATCAAATTATTACCGTGGCTTCTTTAGTTGAGGCTGAGGCTAGATATAAGGAAGATCGCCAATTGGTGGCGGATATTATCTGGCGGCGTTTTTCTAATGCCATGCCTTTGCAACTTGATTCCACTGTTAATTATGTGACCGGAGGGAAGAAGCCCTCTATCTCTCTTAAAGAACAAGAAGTGCCTTCGCCTTTTAATACCTATAAGAATAAAGGTTTGCCTGTCGGTCCAATTAATAATCCGGGAATAGAATCCATTGAAGCGGCGATTTATCCTTTGTCTAATAATTATTGGTATTTTTTAAGCGGCACGGATGATGAAATGCATTATGCCAAGAATTTGGATGAGCATAATTTAAATAAAATTAAGTATTTACGATAGATTAAACACTGTTCTTAAAATTTTTTTTGTTGCAGACTTGTCGCTGCGTCGGCGAAAAATAAAAGACCAAAATCTTTTTATTAGTATGTTACTTTCTGATTTTGATTATCATCTTCCACAAGAGCTGATTGCCCAAGAGCCAATTAAACCGCGCGATCACGCGCGACTTTTAATTTTGCATCAAGATAATCAACCTCTGGAACATCTACATTTTTTTGACTTGCCTAAATTTTTAAAAGCCGGTGACGTTTTGGTTTTTAATGACACTAAAGTTTTTAAAGCTAGATTATTAGGAACAATTACTAATAAAGAAGCTGCGGCGGAAATTTTTTTACTGCGCCCCCTAGATGAAAACAATTGGGAAGTATTATTAAAGCCCGGAAAAAAATTGCAAATAGGATCACAAGTCAACTTTGAAGAAAATTTAGAATGTATTATAGTAGCTAAGCCAGTTGATGGCCCGGCGGTGGCCAAATTTAATAAAACAAAAAATGATGTTTTACAAATTGCTGAAAAAATTGGACATGTGCCTATCCCGCCATACATTAAAACTGAGCCGCAAGATGCCAGTGATTATCAAACTGTTTATGCCAAAGAAATAGGATCAGTGGCTGCACCAACAGCCGGTTTTCATTTCACGCCTGAGATTTTGGAGAAAATCGAAAAAATGGGAATACAAGTGGAGTTTGTGACCTTGCACGTGGGGCTGGGAACTTTTTTGCCGGTGAAAACAGAAAAAGTAGAAGATCATAAAATGCATAGCGAATGGGTAGAGGTTAGCACGGCCACTGCCTCCGCAATCAATCAAGCCAAAAAAGAAAATAGGCGCGTGATTGCCGTGGGCACTACTACGGCCAGAACTTTGGAAGGTGTGGTGCAGGCGCTGGGGGAGTTAAAACAATTTTCCGGCGACATCAACATTTTTATAACTCCCGGATTTAAATTTAAAATTATTGACGGACTGATAACAAATTTTCATTTGCCCAAATCAACCCTTTTAATGCTGGTGAGCGCTCTATCTGGTCGGGAAAAAATTTTGGCCGCCTATGAGGAAACTGTAAAAAAAGAATATAAGTTTTTTTCTTTCGGTGACGCGATGCTGATTTTATAAAAAAGTTTTTAAATGCCCCGCTAAGGGGCATTTAAGTTTAATTATTATTTCACCCACTCCTTCTTCAACTTTTCAAATTTATCATCAGCGATGGCCGTGCGGATTTTCTCCATCACTTTTAACATAAAACGGACGTTGTGGATACTGGCCAAACGCAGACCCTCTATTTCATCGGTTTTAAATAAATGGTGCAGATAGCTCCTGCTAAAAAAGTTTTTTCCATCAAACCCACGGCAGACTTTGCAATCACACCAGGGATCTATTGGCTCAGCGTCTTCTGTAAATTCCGCATTATTGATATTTATTCTGTATTTATTTTTTTTGCCGCCGCCGGTTTTAGGTGAAATATATAGGGCACCATTTCTAGCTAGTCTGGTGGGCGCTACACAATCAAACATATCAATGCCCATCTCTACCACGGCAAATAAGTCCGAAGGTGCAAAACCCACGCCCATGGTGTAGCGCGGTTTGTCTTCTGGCAATAGCGGATTTAGCCAGCCCATAATTTTCTCCGTAGCTTTCATGTTATAACCAATGGATTCCCCACCAATGGCAATACCATCAAAGGGAAGAGAAGTGATGAATTTGGCACTTTTAATGCGCAAATCTTTAAATTGTCCTCCTTGGATAATTCCAAAGAGCCGCTGTTTGTAATTATGCAGAGGTTTTTGTTTTTGATGATATTCCAAGCATTGTTTGGCCCAACGATGGGTTCTCTCCATCGCCTCCAAGCTTTCCTGTTTGGGCGCATCATCTTTGGTGCATTGATCAAAGGCCATAATAATATCAGCGCCGAGTTTGTGTTGAATTTCTATGGCCGATTCTGGAGTAAAAATATGCCAACTGCCGTCAATATAACTTCTAAAGGCCACGCCATCTTCAGAAATTTTGACCAAAGATTTTCCTTTTAAATTTTGATTGTCTTTAGCCCCGCGTACTTCAAATTCTTTATCCAAAGAAAAAACTTGAAAGCCGCCGCTATCAGTAAGAGTGGGTTTATCCCAATTCATAAACCGCGCTAGGCCGCCCATTTTTTTGATTAAATTTTCGCCAGGACGTAAGTGCAAATGATAAGCATTGCCCAAAATAATTTGAGCGCCAGCTTCGTTTAAATCGCGCGGGTCCAAAGTTTTAACAGAGGCTTGCGTTCCCACGGCCATAAAATCAGGAGTTTCCACATCGCCGTGGTCAGTATGAATCACACCTAGCCGTGCCTGGGATTTTTTAGACTTGTATTTAATTTCAAAAAAGTTTGACATATTTGTTCATATAATCTATCATTTTTTGTCTTAATTTGGCAAATGGAGTAAAATAAAAATAGAAACAAGTAAAAACGGTTGTCCATATATTTTTCGCCGACGAGAGCGTAAGTCTGCAGCTAGAAAAATATATGGATAACCAATAATTTATTCTTAACTAATATTTTATGCGTTTTATCTTTCATCTTTTGGGTATTGTCTATTTTGTTATTTGGATTGTGATTGGTGCTATACTCCTTTTTGCTATGTTTACTTTTCTTAAAGTAAAGCCTTGGGCAATGCTTGGCGGCACCAATAGTTTGCAGAATATTTCTAATGTTTTTAATCAAGCGGGAAGTGTGGCTGATGTTATTCAAAAAATTCAAGCCAATAAAGGCGATGTAGGTGTGGCATTTAATTCTTTATCCAAAGATCAGCAAGATTGTTTACGCAAAGAATTGGGTGATAAAACAGTGAGTGATGCTTTGTCCGGAGTTAAAATTAATCCAACTCCGGATCTGATTTTAAAAGCGATGAAGTGTGTTAAGTAAAAAAAAGACAAAGAAAATATTTTTAATTATTCTCCTCGCGATCATTTTAATCGGCGGATATTTGATTTTTGCTAATCGTGTTGCAATACGCGGTTGGTTTGATTTGTGGTATAGAAAGAGTACTTTGCCGCCGGCGCAGGAGTTTTCTCCAATCAAAATAGAAGCAGTCAAGAATTCCGCGGCCAGTTCTGTTAACCAGAAAGAAGAAACTCAAAAACAATCACCAATTCCCGCTAATCTTCAGACAGATATTATTATAACTCCGCCGCCGTCTACCGCCTCTTCTTCCGTCCAGGATTCCTTACAAGAAAATGTTTTGCCGATGGAAATAAATCTGGCTGTGCCTTTTGTTTCCCAAGCTCCTTTTAAAAATTGGGACGCGTTGCATGAAGAAACTTGCGAAGAGGCCTCTGCGGTAATGATAAACGGTTTTTATACTAGCGTAAAGGTGTATACTCGAGGGCAAATGGAAGACGAGTTGCAAAAAATTGTGGATTGGGAAAATATAAATTTTGGTTTTTTTGAAGACACCACAGCAGAAGAAACCGTACAATTTATAAAAGCAATTTACGGGCTAAATGCGGTGGTAAAATATGATATTACTCTTGATGATATAAAACAGACGTTGGCGAGTGATCAGCCGGTAATTGTGCCGGCGGCTGGAAAATTATTACCCAATCCGTATTTTAGCAATGGGGGTCCCCTGTACCATATGCTGGTTGTAAAAGGATATACCAAAGATGGTAAATTTATTACTAATGATCCGGGTACTAATACTCTGGGTGAAAATTTTACTTACAAATTTGATGATCTCTATAATGCCATTCATGATTGGGTAAAAAGCGGTGATGTTTTGACTGGTAGGAAGGCCATGATTGTGGTGGAATAAAATTAGCTTAAAAAAGCCTTTGTTGACAAGGCTTTTTTATTATTTTTTGCTATGTTTTAGACTACCCGCATCTTTTCTGATAGAATGTTTAAACTACTATGATCAATTTTCAAAAAGAACTCAACAAGGAACAACTCACCGTGGTAGAAAATGGCGAGGGGTATTGTTTGGTTTTGGCTGGAGCGGGAAGCGGCAAAACTCGTACTATTACTTATCGCGTGGCTTATCTGTTAGAAAAAGGCATCAAGCCGGAAAATATTTTGCTTTTAACTTTTACCAACAAGGCCGCCAAAGAAATGCTTTCTCGTGTGGAAAGTTTAACCGGCAAAAAACCAGAGAAACTTTGGGGCGGAACTTTTCACGCCATTGCCAACAGGATTTTGCGGCATTTTGCGGAAATCATTGGTTATAAAGCCAATTTTACGGTTTTGGATGCCGATGATTCACAAACTTTAATGAAATCTTGCATCAAAGATTTGCATTTAGACGGTGGCAAAAGGTTCCCCTCGGTTAACGTGCTTCACGGTTTGTTTTCTTTTAGCCGCAATTCTTTAATGCCTATCAGTGATGTTATAGAAACAAAGTATCCTCATTTTTTGCGTTTGGAAGAAAGTATTAAAGAAGTTTGCGCCCTGTATCAAAAAAAGAAAAAAGAATCCAATGTAATGGATTTTGATGATTTATTGGTATATTGGCTAGAAATTTTAGGCAACCCCGATGTTTTAAAAAAAATTGCGGAACAATTTCATTATGTTTTAATTGATGAATATCAGGACACTAATCGTTTGCAGGCGGCGGTAGTAAAAAAATTAGCCTCGGCTCACAATAATTTATTGGTGGTGGGGGACGATGCGCAATCTATTTATTCTTTTCGCGCGGCCGACATCAATAATATTTTAGATTTTCCCAAAACTTTTCCTACGGCCCAAATTCATCGCTTGGTAATTAATTATCGATCCACTCCTAATATTTTGGATTTGGCCAACAATGTAATTTCGCAAAACAAAAAGCAATTTCTTAAAGATTTGCAAAGTAAATTAAAACCAGCTAGTTCGCCGCAACTTATTACCGTTAATAATCCTTACACCGAGGCGGAGTTTATCAGCAAAAAAGTTATTAAACTGGCCTCGGCTGGCAATAAATTGCAAAACATTGCGGTGTTGTTTAGGGCGGCCTTTCATGCGCAGATGTTGGAAATAGAGTTGGCCAAGTTAGGTATACCTTATGAAATGCGTGGCGGTTTGAAATTTTTTGAGCGTGCACACATTAAAGATGTGCTGTCTCTACTCCGTTTGGTGAATAATGGCAAGGACCAAATTGCTTGGTTTAGGGTGCTAGAAATTTTCCAGGGCATTGGGCATGAAACTGCCAAGGCCATTATTGCCGAGGCTAGTAAGGCCACGGATTTTAGTCAAATGTTTTTGGGTGGTGTGAGGGAAAAATTAGCCAAGAGTGCTCAGAGGGGCTGGGATGATTTTTCCAGCATCGCTAAAATTTTGGATAAAAAAAGAAAAGACAATCCAGGTGAAATAATTTCAGAGGTGGTGGATTCTGTCTACGCCGATTATTTAAAAGAACGATATGAAAATGCTGAGGACAGGTTGGATGATATCAGACAATTATCTTTTTATGCCAAGAATCATAAGAGTTTGAATAATTTTTTGGCGGAGATTGCACTGGATGAATCTTACAGCAAGAAAAAAGATGATAATCGTGACCGTTTAATTTTATCAACTATTCATCAGTCCAAAGGTTTGGAGTGGGACTCGGTTTTTTTAATAAATTTGGCCAACGGTTGTTTTCCCAATGAACGGGCATTAAAAGAAGATGGGGGAGAGGAAGAGGAGCGGCGTCTATTTTATGTGGGTATCACACGCGCCAAACATAATTTGTTTATCACTTATCCTTTAACCGGCAGTAAAATGAATTACAATCAACCCTCGCCGTTTTTGGAAGAGATTAAAGACGAATTGATAGAAAAGAAAATTCAGAGTGGGTTTGGGGAGTTTGAAGATGAGTTGCCGACAATACAGTTAGAAGATGAAGATGCGCCGGCATTTGTAAAAAAAGCAGTTACGCGTGGCATGCCAGGGGCGACAAAGTCATTCGGCCGGCAGCGGGCGAAACCCAAGGCCGGGGAGTTTTTAAGAAACGTGGAGGATTTATAAGAGGAAATAAAAAAACTACACCGCTCGGTGTAGTTGTTGGAAACAAAGGGCAAATGATCACCAGTTTTTGAGGGTTTCCTTCAAGCGATTTTTGTAATGTCTGAGGATTTTGGCTTCACCGCGCCAAAGGCTCCATTTGCCATGAAGCAAGAAACGCCAGTAGTTTCTTCTGGTACCACTGATAACAATCCTCAAGTCGCGAATCATGCCTTCGCGATCTGTAAGAAAGGATCCCCTCGTTGTCATTTTGAACCTCCTTAAATTGTATTGACACACTAACAAAATTAGCTAAAAAAGTCAATTTTATTTTTTATTTATTTTTTTTGATTTGGACTTGTTGACCTTTTTTAGGCAAAATGGTATTCTAAGATGAGCCAATGCGGAAACCAGCCCAGTTTGCTAAAAGGCGAATATGGTACCACTTCCGCCCTTTAAAGGTAAGGCATGCAAATTCAGATAAAAGTTAAATTTCGGGTGGAACCGTCTAAACCTTAAAAGTTTTGACCCCGATATTCTTATTTTGGGAGTATCGGGTTTTTGTTTAAAAATATATTTATTATGACCACTATAAAATTAAAAAGCCCTCGCGTTACTTTAATACCTGAAACAAAACAGACCGCGTATTTTTTAATTCCTTGGTTAAAAAATAAAGAGGTGATGCGTTATGTGGATCATGAAGGCTTTGGCTATTCTTTAAAAGATGAAATTTTTGATTTGGATTTTGTTAAAAAATACGGTTGGGATGAACTACATTATATTATTTTAGATGAAAATAAAAATTCGATAGGCGCAGTGGGATTAGAAATGAATAGCTATCACAAATCGGGAGAAATCTGGATCTTAATTGGTGAAAAAAGCGCTTGGGGTAAAGGCTACGGGCAAGAAGCTATTAAAATTTTAGCCGATTATTTTTTTAGAAAATTAAAATACAACAGATTGGAATTGGCTGTTTCGGCAGAATTTGCCAAGGGCGTGGCCGCCTATAAAAAAGCGGGATTTAAAGTGGAGGGTATTTTAAGAAAAGCCGAATGGGACAGGTTTGGTAAAAAATTTCGCGATCAAGTGGTGATGAGTATTTTAAAAGAAGAGTGGCTTAAAAAACAAAAACTTAAAAAATAATTTTAAATATATGCAACAGGAACAATTAAAAATTATGCGTCATAGCGCCGCCCATTTAATTGCCGCGGCCGTGGAAAATTTATATCCTGGCTCAAAATTCGGTGTCGGACCGGTAGTGGAAAATGGTTTTTATTATGATATAGATTTTCCGCAAAATATTGGTGAGGAAGAATTGCAAAAAATAGAAGACAAGGCCAAAGAACTGATCAAGGCCAATTTAAAATATGAAAGAAAAGAAATGCCGATTGATGAGGCGATAAAATTATTTGAATCCAAAGGACAAATATATAAAGTGGAATTGTTAAAAGATTTGAAAGAACGCGGCACTACTAAAATGAGTGGTGAAGAATTGCAAGAAGTCGGATTAGCCGGGTCTGCGGTAGACTCCGTTTCTCTTTACCAAACTGGGGACTTTATAGATTTATGCCGGGGACCGCATTTAAAATCAACTAAAGAAATAAATTCAGACGGTTTAAAATTAGTACGTCTGGCTGGTGCTTATTGGCGTGGTAAAAATGAAAATCCGCAACTGCAAAGAATTTATGGAGTCTGCTTTTCTTCAAAAGAAGAACTGGAAAATTATTTACATATGTTGGAAGAGGCGGAAAAAAGAGATCACCGCAAAATTGGTGCTGAACAGGAATTATTTTTCTTTGATGACTTAGTGGGCAAGGGTCTGGTAATGTGGCTTCCTAAGGGCACAATCATCAGAAATGAAATAGAAAAGTTGGCTTTTGAGGAAGAAACTAAAGGCGGCTATGTTCGTGTGCGTACTCCGCACTTGGCCAAAGAAGAAATGTATCTCAAATCCGGCCATTTGCCGTATTACAAAGATAGTATGTATCCGCCTATGGTAATGGATGACGGCACTTATTACATGAAAGCCATGAACTGCCCGCACCATCACATCATTTATAACCATAATTTGCACAGTTATCGTGATTTGCCTCTGCGTATTGCCGAATATGGCGAGTGTTATCGTAACGAATTGTCCGGAACTTTGGCCGGACTACTGCGCGTGCGTTGTTTAGCTATGAATGACGCGCACATGTATTGCCGCAAGGATCAAATCAAACAGGAATTTAAAGGCGTTTTGGAAATGATCATTAATTATTTCAAAATTTTCAAATTGGAAAATTATTGGTTTCGTCTTTCTAAATGGAGTCCGGATCATTTGGAAAAATATATTAATGAACCAGAGAACTGGGAATATTCACAAAAAATTATTCGTGAAGTTTTACAAGAGATGGATGTAAAATTTGTGGAGGCAGACGATGAGGCGGCTTTTTACGGACCAAAAGTTGACGTGCAGTTTAAATCCATAATTGGACGCGAAGAAACAATGTCCACCGTGCAGTTAGATTTTTTGGCGCGTGAAAGGTTTGGACTAAAATATATTGATGAAAATGGTAGAGAAAATAATGAAGTGTTTGTGATTCATCGCGCGCCTCTTTCCACTCATGAGCGGTTTATGGCTTTTCTTATAGAACATTTTGCCGGCATATGGCCAGTGTGGTTATCGCCAGTACAAATTCAACTAGTGACAGTATCTAGTAAATTTATTGAAGGCGCTACTGTCTTAGCTAAAGAATTAAAATCTAGCGGCCTTAGAGTTGAAGTTGACAATGCTGATGAAACAGTAGGCAATCGCGTGCGCAAAGCCGTAGAAGAAAAGGTTCCTTATATTGTGGTAGTTGGTGGCAGAGAATTGGAAGGGGAGGAATGGACAATTCGTCTGCGCGGGCAAGAGGATCAAATGAAAATGAGTAAAAAAGATTTTGTAGAAAAAGTGGTAGAGGAAATTAAAAATAGAAGCTAGTAAAGAAGCCATGTTTGTCACGCAGGAAGCCGTGCCTTGCCAAAATCTAAAAAATCGATTAAGATAATATTCAAATTAATCATTATTTTAAAATATGTCTCATCATAAAGAAGAACAAACCTTGGTAATTATTAAACCGGACGCTATCCAACGTTCTTTAATTGGAGAAATTGTCAAGCGTTTTGAACAAGTTGGTTTAAAATTAAGCGCTATGAAAATGTTTGTACCTACTTCGGAAATGGTTGAACAGCATTATACTTTGGATCCTAACTGGCGCCGCGTGACCGGTGAAAAAACCATCAAAGGTTATAAAGATAAAGGTTTGATTCCTCCTTCAGAAGATCCATTAGAAATTACCGCTAAAATTTTAGCCAACTTAAAAAAATATATGGCCAGCGGCCCGGTGGTGGCTATGGTTTGGAAGGGTGCGCATGTGGTTAAGATTGTTCGTAAATTGGTTGGGGGTACGGAACCTTTAACTTCTGATGTGGGTACAATTCGCGGCGACTATGTTTTGGATTCTTATCAAATGTCTGATGTTGACGGCCGCGCCGTGCGCAATTTGATTCATGCCTCCGGATCAGTAGAAGAAGCGGAAATGGAAATAAAACACTGGTTTAAAAAAGAGGAATTGATTAATTATCGTTTAATTAGTGAACAGATTTTGTACGATGTAAATTTAGATGGAATTTTGGAATAATTTTAATAGGTTCTTTATCAAAAAAAACGGCGGAATAGAGTATTTCATAGTTGTGTAATGCTCTATTCCGCCGCTTTAACAGTTAGGAGGGGAGAATGGAAAGAAAAGCAACTTATCTCATTGCCGGTCCGATGCTTCAAGAATTAAAGGAAGTCTTGGCTACTGGGGACGTGCCGTCTTTGACAGTGAGGTATAATATTGGCGCCATGGGCGATGCCGGGGGAGAAGACAAAACCCATAGTGTTCAAGTTACGCTTTTGGTTAAGATTGGTGAATATGAGGCCACTATTACTGCCAGTAAGAGTTTTTTACTTGAAGTAAAGCCTCAAAATTTTTTGCAGGCGCGATCCTTTACAGGCGAGGAGGTTTCGCTTGGCATCGTGGATCTTTTGGAGGGTGGTATCAGGCAGGCTCTGGTACAGATTTTTCCGGCTTGGGAAAAAGTCATTAGCAGCTCATCAGTAAGCTCTTACGTGGTGCACTCCTTGGGTTCAACCAACTCCAATTTGGTTCAGGTTATCATGAAGTTTAAGGCAGAACTTAGAGAGAATGGTAATGGTAAAGGCAAGGGTGGAGAAAATAGTGCTGGGCAAACGATGGACAAGGGTGTGTTTTGCTACGGTACCGAAACTATTCGTGCCTCCCTGGAATGTCTTTTGGTTTTTTATAACTGGCTTATTTGGAGACTGATGCGCCAGGAAAATGGTAAGAAACTGGGGAAAAAAAGTAGGTAAGTTATTTATGTAACTTGCGCTCGTGAAAACACGGGCGCTTTTTTTGACAAAAATCCATTAAATGTTAAAATAAAGATGTCCCGCTTGCCTCGGACACAATACCTCTACAACAAAATACTTTGGGAGCCTTTATTGGGCTAAGTTGCTGATTCGTTCAGAATTTAGTCTTGCGGGCACCCACCTGTAATGCAGGAAGTATTTGACGAGGCTATTTTTGCGGGACTTTTAAAACCCAATTTTTACCATTTTCGGGCTATAGCGCAGTTGGCTAGCGCACACCCTTGGGGTGGGTGAGGTCGGCGGTTCGAGTCCGCCTAGCCCGATTTTTTATAATATACACCCGCGGGGGTTGAGTCAAAGCTAAAAGGCAAACTGCTTTGCCTTTTAGCTGGCGAAACGGGCGAAGCGATGCCGTAGGCCGCGTAGCCCAGGAGGGTGAGTTCGGAGTTCGACTCTCCGCAGCCCGACCAACTTAAAATATGTCTCATTGTAAATTAAAAATTTCTTTTTTTCTTTTCTTTTTGCTTTTTTCTTGTGGTTTTTTTGGTTTAAATTCCCCAGTTGAAGCCGCTGTCAAACAGCCGGCAAAAAAAGTTTCCGTTAAATTTAATCCGGCCAAAATCTCCACTTATTTTTTGGCCAATGAAGAAGGAAAATGTTTAAAAAGCAAAGAATCCGTCAAGGCCGTGCCTATTGCCTCTTTAACCAAACTGATGACCGCCTTGGTTTTTATGGAAAATCGCGTTAAAGAATGGGATGAAACAATTGTTTATAATCCTAATGATCATTACGTCTACGCCAATTATTTAAAATTCAAAAAAGGAGATGTTGTTAAAGTAAAGGACTTGCTTTATGGCATGTTAGTGGCTTCGGTTAATGAACCGCCACGAATGCTTGTTGACGCAACTAATCTTTCTTTAAAAGATTTTGTGGTTAAAATGAATGCCAAAGCGCAAAGATTGGGCATGGAAAATACCATTTATGTTGACCCTAGTGGCATTTCTCCTAAAAATGTTTCCACCTCTGCCGATCAAGCTAAAATTTTGGCAGAAGTTTATCAATATTCAGAGTTGCGTGAGGTTTTAGATACAACTACTTACAATTTTGACGTAATTGGCAAAACTGGAAAAGTTGTTCATCATCATATTAAACATACCAATTCTTTAATTGGCAAGACTGATTTTTCTATTTTAAGCAGCAAAACCGGCTACTTAGATGAGGCCAAAAATTGTTTGGCTATGGTTATACAAAAAAACGGCCGGATTTACTATGTAGTCACTTTAGGTGATCCAAGCCGTTATCGCGATTTTGGCAATACAGAATATTTAGTGCAAAAATCTATTTTTTAACTTTGGCAAGAGTCCTCATACAGCTAGTGCAGATTTTAGTCTTTTTGCCATCAATTTTTTTAGATTGCAAATTGATTTGCACGCGGCGCTTGCTTTTAATATTAGAGTGGCTGCGGGTAGCGCCGGCTGTTGGGCCGCGACCGCATTTTTCACATCTTCTGGACATAAAATGTTTTAGAATATAGAATTTATAATAATGAATATAGAATAAAGGAATTTAAATAAATTGTCAAGTTAATTATTTAGAATATGGATTTGCTTTCTTTAATTTTCTTCTTTTTAGTGATTGTGCCTTCCTCTATTATTCACGAATTTGCCCATGGTTATGCGGCTTTTATTTTGGGCGATCCTACGGCTAAATATGCCGGACGTTTAACTTTAAACCCAATGGCGCATATAGACCGCTGGGGAACCATCATTCTGCCTATTTTTTTGTATGTAATTTCCGGCGGCTCCTTTATTTTTGCCTATGCCAAGCCTGTTCCCTATAACCCTTATAATTTAAAAAATCCTAAATGGGGACCTGCTTTAGTGGGAGCGGCTGGGCCGATCTCTAATTTATTAGTGGCGGGAATTTTTGCGTTTTTTATTAGAATTGTAGCTCCCGGAACTAACCCCTTGGTGGTTTCTGCCAGTTCTTACGCAAGTATTTTAACTTCTCTATTTGCCATTATTGTTTATGCCAACATTTTACTGGCAGTTTTTAATTTAGTGCCGATTCCACCGTTGGACGGATCTAAAATTTTATTTGCCCTTTTGCCGGACAGATATTACCGCCTGCGCTTTTTTTTAGAACGCAACGGTTTTTTTATTTTATTGTTTTTTATTTTTTTTGCTTTTGAATTGATTCAGCCGATCATTTCTTGGCTTTTTAATTTGCTGGTTGGCGGGATTTAGCATATGTCTAAGCCGCTGAAGGGATTTATTATAAAAGGGGAGAGGAGAGCCAAAATAAAACATAAAGAAATTCATGGCCCGGTTGGAGGAACCAGAGCCGGTTTTGCTAAACGCGCGGTAATCAATAAGGGTTTTGTCAGAAGCAAACGAAAACCGGAAATTGTTATTATAGACAAGAGTAAGAAGTAAATTAAAAGTTAAAAAAACTTGACTTTTTGCTTAAATTGTGCTAAAATAAACCTATAAAAATTTAAAATTATTCTAAAATATGTCTAGTAGATTACACGAAGGAGCAAAGCCCGAGGAGACGGAAACAGGGTTATTAAAACAAGAAACTCCGGAATCCGCCATCAAAACAACCGAGCTTTTAGATCTGCTCTCTTCTTTGCGCTTAGCTCGTGAGGAACTGGAAAAACTGTATTCTTTCTCCGGATCACCCATCCTTAAACCAAAATATGAAAGCCAGCCGGTTCCGCCAAGAGTGGAAAAATATGCCCCCGACGTTAAGCACCTTTCCCGCGTTTTGGAAGAAGAAGAAACAGCGGGTGGTTTGCCATTAACTGCGGATTTGGCAGCGGATATTAAAGAAAAAGCAGAAGCGTGGGCTAAAGACATGGAAATATCGTATAAAAAAATAGGTCAGGCGGAAAAAAAGATTTTTTCCTCCTCTGATTTAAAAAAAGAATGGCAGAAAACATTGGGCACTGATTCTAAAGTAGCCTCTTGGAAAGAGGTTGATCAGAAATTAGCCGATGTTTTGCATCCTTTTTATGATTTATGGCAAAAAATACGCAGTGAACTTTTAGCAGCAATTGAAGAATCGGCTAAGAAACCAAAAATTGATAAACCTAAGACAGCCGGCAAGATTTTGGAAAGAGAAGATGTTGCTTCCGAAGCTGCTTGGGAAGCAATTGGTATGGCTAATCCTGCGGAAAAAATTTCTTTGCGCAAACAACAAATGGCCAAAGAGGCTTTAAAAATAATTTTTTCTTTGCCGGGCAATCACCAATCTTTGCGGTCGGAATTTTTTGATAGCACAGGAAATTTGCATTTAGGCAATCCCAAGACTTGGCTTAAATTGTTTAACGAAATTTATCTTGGTGCGCAGGAACATTTAAAACAAAGTGGCAGGCCGGCCACGAGTTTGGTGGATATTGTTTATTCCAAAGAAGAAATCGATCAGCTTATTTCCGAGGTCTTTAAGGTCTTGGATAAATCAGAAAAAATAATTGGAAAAATGTCCATAGAAATTAAGCCGCCGGTAGTAGCGGAAGAAGAAAAACCACAAGGAATACAATCCGAAGGTGGCGCGGAGCAAGAAAATCAGCCTCCAAGAGAAATAATTCCGGTTAATCTTGAACTTAGCGGGGATTATGAACAGCTGGCAACAGAATGTCGCGAATTATTTGGTGAATATTTTATTGGAATAGAAGAAGTGGATAGAGCTTTTACTTTGGAGAATGGAAGGCACTTAATGAATTTTACTCCGGAAAGACAAAGACAAGCAGAAACACTTTTACAACAAAAATTAACAGAGTTGGCAGAATTTTTTAATCAATTGGGCAGGGAAGGATTAAGAAGTGAATGGTTTTTGGTTTTAGAAGTGGATAGTTTTGCTGATGGTACTCCTTTGAATTTAAAAAATCTTAGAGAAAAAGTTGAACCGGATATGCAAGAAAGAAATCAGGGCAAATTAACCGCCTCCAAATGGTGGGAAAATGAGTCTTGGGCCAATACACCATTCCCGATGTCTTGGAAATTAGTCCACCGTGGATCCCTGCCAAATTCTTCCGCCAAAGATTATATTGCCCAAACCAAATTTTTGCGCGGATTTTTGCAGGAGCATAATTTGTTAAGCGCTGAAGATTCAGCCGAATGTTCTGACGCCAGACTGGAACAAATACAAACTCTTATTAACAATGGTGATTGGCGGGGCGCGGCCGAGCAATTATCCAATCTGGCGGTTAATTCCCGAAATCGCCCGGAGCCGTTGGAAATTATTTACCAATTTTTTACAGTTTTTAGGACTTCAGGCAATCGTTTATACAATAATTCATATCACTGGTCTGCTAAGCGATCCGCCGGTGGCAAATTGGTGAGCGTTGGCAACTGTGGCGCGGGTGGCGCGGACTTGAGCAGCTGGGAACCCGGCCTCGCGCACAGCCATTTGGGCGTCTCTCTCTCCGTTTAGGGCGGACTGGATGCTTGTTTCTTAAATTCTTGGATATTTGAAATCTTTTTTTAAAAAATTTGGGCTAATACAACCAGCGCAAACCAGCGTATTGGTTTGCCCACAAAGGGATTTGTCCGCCCTGCTTCCGTTTGTTTTAAATCATACATAAATTAAACTTGACTTTACTTTATGTATGATTTAATATATAGACAAATCCATTAAAAACTTTTAGTATGAATCAAAGGATATTTAAACGGCAAATAGCTGACGAAATAATAAAATATTTGAAAACTAATGATATTTTAGTTTTGCACGGGGCGCGACAAGTTGGAAAAACCCATATTTTATATTGGCTTAAAGATTATTTGAAAAATCAAGGATACCGTCCTTGTTATATTGATTTGGAAGATTCTCGTCTGGCAAGAATATTGGATGCCGGGGTGGATGATTTTGTTTCTTATTTAAAAGAAGAAGGCTTTTGGTCCGACAGTCTTAAAAAAATTTTTGTTTTTATAGATGAAATACAATATTTGAATAATCCTTCCGAATTCCTAAAAATAATAGCTGATCATCATCAAAACATCAAGTTAATTGTTTCCGGTTCATCCAGTTTTGAGATTAAAAATAAGTTTAGGGATTCTTTGGTTGGGCGAACAGTAAATTTTGAGATATTCAATTTATCATTTGAAGAGTTTTTGCTTTTTAAAAATTATCATTTTGAAAAAAAATTAACGTTTACTGAAAAAAAAATAAGCGAATTAAAATCCTTTTATGCCGCTTATGTTTTATACGGGGGTTATCCTAAAGTAGTTCTTGCTGAGGAAGTGGATATGAAAGCAAAGTATTTACAACAAATTGCGGATACCTATATTAGAAAAGACATCAGAGATTTGGCGCAAATTAAAGATGTGGAGAAATTTAATAAATTGATTGAAGTGTTGTCTGCACAAAGCGGTCAATTATTGAATATTGCCGAATTGTCCAATACTTGCAAGATTTCCAAACAAACTGTGGAAAAATATTTGTTCATATTGGAGAATACTTATATTATAAAATTGGTGCGGCCATTTAACAGAAATATTCGGAGTGAACTCTTTAAGACGCCAAAGATATTTTTTTATGATTCCGGTTTGATGCAAATTTTGTGGCTTAAAGAATTACAGAAGGAAATTATCGGTTCGGTTTTTGAGACAAGCATTTTTGGGGAGTTGGTAAAAAAATACGGAAGAAATAATATTTATTTTTGGCGCACTAGAGATAAAAAAGAAATTGATTTTATTTTAAGAAAAAAAGATGATATTGTTCCTGTGGAAGTTAAAATAAATTTTGAAAGTTTTAAGGATGCAAATATGAAATATTTTATGAAAAAATATAAAAATCGTGATTATTGTTTTGTCGGTTTAAAAGGTGAAAAAAATAAAGTGAAAAATTTTTATCCTTGGGAATTGTAATTTTTTAATTTCATCCTAAAATCTAACTCTTAAATATGCTATCAAGAAAACCAGAAGGAGGTACAAGCCGCGCAGGATTAGAAGCCGGGGGCGTTAAATCCGCGGATATGGCGAAATTAAATGCCTCAGAAACTCCGGAATCCGCCATCAAAACAACCGAGCTTTTAGATCTGCTCTCTTCTTTGCGCTTAGCTCGTGAGGAACTGGAAAAACTGTATTCTTT
>MFQT01000018.1 GCA_001783145.1 Candidatus Magasanikbacteria bacterium RIFOXYB2_FULL_38_10 | reverse complement strand
TGAATTATTTTGATCTGCCTCCTCTACGGAAGCGGGAGAGCTAAGGGAACTGTCCAAAACACCCATCAACCAATAATCAAAAATGGTATCGCTACTGGCCGAACTGCTTAACATTATTTTAAATTTGCCATCGCTTTGATCCGCAATCCACCAGAAAGAACCAGGGTTGCCTCTAAAGGTGACAAAAATTTTACTATCTTTTTTAATGGCGATATTGTCAATTTCCACAAAATTTTCTCCACTCTTTATTGTTCCTTCTCCTACTGTGGAATAATTATCGGCCGTATCCTTTTCCATTATCAATTCTTTGGTTTGGACTTTATTAGATCTAACAGATTCGGCCACTAAATTTCCTTCTTCATCTATATACCATTTATTATCTTTGCCTCTTAAAGCCTTAAGATTAAAAATACTAAAACCATTAAAATCCCAATCGGCATTCATTACCAATTGATTATTATTTGTAGAAGAAATGTTTAATTCAGTACTACCGACAGAACTGAATCCCGGGGCTAAGCTACTATTAACTAAAGCCAAAACTTTTCCTTCTTCCCCTTCCAACGGTTCCAGGGCCACACCAATAATCGCCGCTGTTTTACCAGAGCTAATGTCATATTTCATAGCAAAGCCCGGTTTAGAAGCTGTCACCAAATAATCGCCAATTTTGATTGGGCCGTTTTCTGAAACAACCTTAACAGGCACGCGACCGATCATGGCCACTGCCGCGGTGTATTCTGTTTTGCCATTACCCACCACAATAGTCGGGTTGGTGGAAACAACTCCCGCTACGGTTTTTTCGTAAGATGTTTTGCTTAATCGATAAGTATCTGTCAACTCCGTATCCATAATAACTACATCGCCGGATTCTACATTTTCTCCTTCCACAATATCCACTCTTTCGGATAAATCTCCGGGAGTACCCGGGGTGCCCACGGTGTTACTTAAGGCATACAAAGTTCCGGAAGCTCTTACGTCACCATTGGAAGATACGGAAAAAACCTTGGAATTATTGGAGCGTAAAGAAAAAATGTATCTGTCGCTGTTAAAGACGGAAAAATTGGTGGCATCAAAAGTAAAAGCGCGGTTGCCGGAGTAATTGGATGCGGCGCTGGTAAAAACAGTGGAGGTGGAAAAACTTAAGGTATTGGTAGTTCCTCCGGACATACCAAAATCACCATTAAGTAATAAGCCTCCGGCGCCAACGTTCAAGCCGCTGCGCACGTATAAATTATTTCCCACATCCATATTATCATTAACTGTGATATCCGAAGCCGAGACATTGCCAATGTTGCCGCCCGGAGAATCAATACCGGTTAAATCAACAACAGAAAAGTAATCAGTAGCCCCCGGACGCAGGGTGTACAAATATTTACCCGAGACATAAATGGCGCCGGCGGGATTGGACAAACTAACGGAGGTGATTACATAAGGAGAAGCCGGCGTGGTAATATCCATAACTTTTAACGTGCCAACTGTGGCGCCGGCGGTTAAGTAAGCATACCTGCCGGAAACATATAATCCTCCTGCGTTAATTTGAGATGAAGAACCAGCCATGCTTGGACTGGCTGGATTGGAAATATCCTCTACAACAAATCTATCTAAACCATTATTGGAAACTACATAAGCATATCTGCCGGAGACATAAACCGAGGAAACATTGTTTAAATAACCATTATTCTCATTACCAACAATTGTTGGGTTGGTGGGATCAGAAACATCAACGATTGTAAAATATTGAAAAGCCGAAATATAAGCGTACTTACCCACCACATATAAACCTTCCGCTCCGCTTAATTGAGTGGTGTGAGTGACAGAACCCTTAACTACAGGATTTAAAGGATTGGAAATATCAACTATGGTTAATCTCTTGCCGACAGGATTGGTTACATAAGCATATTTGCCGGAGACATAAATAGTCTCGGGATCAGGTAAATAAGTTGCGTCAGATATTTGAGAGACCAAAACCGGAGCCGAGGGATTGGCAACATCAATAATGCAAAGACTGTCATTGCTGGTGTCTCCGGAATAAACATAACGTCCGACCACTTGTATTCTGGCCTCTACACAGTCATTAGAAAAAGAGCCGACTACAAACGGAACATTAGGATTAGTAATATCAATGACAAATAAATAATGGGAGCCGGTATCGCCAACATAGGCATAATGACCGGACACCGCCACGGAATTAGGGTTACTAAAATTAGCATGAGTAATAGAGCTTAAAATACTGGGGGCGCTCTCTACGGTTTGTAAAATTGTTCCGCCGGCCAAATGCAATTTGGCTCCGGGAGTAGAAGTACCCACGCCAATATTGCCGGAAGTGACTAAAAGAGAACCTTGCAGAGTGGTGTTGCCAAAAATGCCAAGAGTGCCGGAAGAGGAGATATTACCGGTTGCGGCATCCACATAAAACTTGCCGGTGTCTAACGGATCTGTCCCACTATAAGTTCCACCTAATCTTATGCCGTTCCAACTGTAAGAAGAGGTGGTATTACTATCACCCATTGTCAACATAATACCACCAGGTTCATCCCCTCCTAAATAAGCCTTTAAATAAGAATTACTTGCCGGGTCTGTAAAACCTAAAAACCCGTCATTATTACTAGCGTCACCATTTAAAATTAAAACACCAGCTCCATTATTACTTAAGTTATTCCCTACAGACAAAAATGTCCCTCCAAAGAAATCTGTTGAAGTAGCAAAACTTAAAAGGCTATTACCTGCGTAATCTTTAATATCAAATAAACTGTTCTCACTATCGGTTCGTCCAGAGGTAATGGTCAGGTTATTAAGTCCAGCTGTAGCATTGCCACCTAGATTTAAAGTAGAAGAAGCATACACCGCCCCATCAAACCAAACCGGGTAGGTAGAGGAAGTCATCAAAGCAGGAGCTCCAAAAGTAGAAGCGAATCTGCCCCAATCATTGGTGCCGCTTCCGGTTGCTCCCAAATCTACAGCCGTGCCGGCAGAAGTGTAGCCATAAAATTTACCATCGCCGGAGTTAAAGTAAAGAGTACCGGCCGCTACATTCGGAGCTGAAGTTAAAGAAGACAGTAAAAGACTGCGCAGAGAGGAGGTGTTGGAAGTGGCGGAAAGAGAACCTTGCAGAGTGGTGTTGCCAAAAATGCCAAGAGTGCCGGAAGCGGAAAGGTTGCCGGAAGAATCTACATAAAACTTGCCTAGATCATTAGAAGAATCCTGCGCAAGGATGAAAGAATTTTTGGAAAGAGTTGAAGAAGTTGTTCCATCACTTAAGGTAGCGGAACCGATTATTTGCTCGTCGCCATTGATACGTATTAGTTGATTATCAAATTCGCCATAAATAAGAGGCGAGGCAGTGTTAGAGTTGGCAATGTAAAGTTTATTAGAGCCGGTCTCATTAAAACCGGCGCTGTACCCCAAGAAGACATTAGCTTGACCGCTGATATTATTACCGCCGGATAATTCCCCAATAAAAGTATTATTATAACCCGTGGTATGAAGTTGACCGGAACTAATTCCTAAAAACGTATTATCATGTCCAGAAATATTTGCCCGACCAGCGTATTTGCCAACAAAAACATTCTGGTAACCTGTCTCGTTATACCGGCCGGAATCATAACCTATAAATGTATTATCATTTCCTGTTGTATTATAAACCCCGGCTTGAAAACCCAAAAAAGTGTTACCCGAACCGCTATTAGCACTTCCTACGGAATTTCCAATAAAAATGTTATTGGAACCGCTGGAACTATGCCCAGCACTTACTCCTATGGCTAAGCTGTTGGATCCTGTTGTTGTAGACAAAAATGTTCCATTATTAATTTTTAATAACCCGGTATAATTTATATTACCAACGACGTCTAAAGCGGATTGTGGCGCAGTAATGCCAATGCCCAAATAACCGCTAATAGTAGAGGTGGCCAAAGTGGAAGTGGCAAAAATTTGTAAAGTACCGGAGGCGGAAATATTACCTGATGAGTTAATTGTCATCAAAGCAGTACCGGCATTATTTTGCCATTCTGTGAGATTGCCTGTTTGGCTGGAATTGGCGCGCAGTACCAGCAACTTATTGGAAGCAGTAGTGCTGTCTAAAAAAACTTTAACCCCGCTTGGCACGGTAGTAGTGCCAAACCCCAACTGACCGGAAGTGGAAGTGGCGGCGTAAAAAGAATTGGAAATCCTAAGATTGCCGGAGGAATCCGTGGCCGGAATATAAGAAGCGTCTCCGCCGGAAGTGGAAGTGGCCAAACCGGAAAGGCGATCGGAGTTAAAGGAGTAAGGCGAGGCTGTAATTCTTTTACGCGGGGTCATTTCCGAATCACAACCAGTATTAGGGCCGGAACAAACGGTTAAACCAAGATACAGAGCGTCGGCATTGAATAAAGTGGCAGGCAAAGCATTAAGACTGTTATCCGTATCACCCAAATTAACGGAAAAAATGCCACTAGTGAGGGTGACGGGCGTAGTTGTCACAGAACCGCAGGAACCTGCTCCGGTATACTGACAAGAACCGCCGGTAGAAGCATCGTAAATGCTAAATTTAAGATAATAAGTTCCGGCTAAATTATTACCGCTGGCATCGGTTAATTTACCTTGAAAAGTTATTTGCTGATTGATTGCTTGGGCTAAATTTTGAGCAGTTAAAACAAAAAAGAAAACAAAAAAGATACCCAAAATTAAAAGACTGGGTTTAAAACTTCCCTGTTTTTTTTCTTTAAGCATCCGGTTCATTATGGCAGGCTTAATTGTTAATGATATTATACCACTTTTTAATCTGCAATTTTAATTTCTTTATCCACAAGATCAAAAACAATTAATTAAGTTTGATAAAAACAGGAGAAAACTGTTATAATGGCTCTATCCTTTAAAAAACCCGACCCCGAATAAAAATTATGTCCAAAAATAAAAGAACCAAAGAAAAGAACAGAAAAGAAAAAAATGCTCCGCAAATTAAACGCAGTTTGTTGGTTATAATACTCCTGATTGTGGCGGGGATTTGTGTCTTAAGCTACTTTAATTTAGGGGGAACAGCAGGAGCATATCTTAATCGGTTTTTAGGAGTCATTTTTGGACAACTGCGACTAACCGTTCCTTTGGTTTTAATCTTAACTGCCTTTTTAGTGGAATTCAGCGGTCCCTACAACGGCAACACACGCCATTTTTGGGGTTTTTTTCTCTTTATTATTAGTTTAACCGGCTTAATTCATCTTTACGAGCCAATAGTTTTATCTTTTTTAGCAGCCAAAGCAGGCCAAGGTGGAGGACTTTTAGGATATATCACAAGCTATTTTTTACAATACGCTTTTGGTTTTTGGGCCACTTTAATAATTTTAATCGGCTTGCTTTTAGCCGCCATAATTCTACTTTTAAACACTACCTTAGCCGCACTGTTGCAAACGCAAAAAAATATCTTGCTCAAATTAGGCACTTTTGGAAAAATAATTATCGGCGTTTTATCTTTATTTGCCAAAAAAAATACTTCCATTCCTTTATACAACCAAGCAGAAAATTTTGTTGAACCGGAATTATCTTTTCAAGCGCAAAAAATTAAAGATTTTAAACCAACTGAAACCAAAACAAACCAGGAAACTAAAATTGAACAGAAAAAAAATGACAATTTAGACGAGATTGACGAAGCATTACTTGATGCTCCTTTAGTTTCTAAAAAGCTGGCCCATAATTTGCCTCCCATCAATCTTTTAACTACGGTAAAATCCCAGCCTTCGGCCGGTGATGTCAAAGCCAATCTTTTTACCATTCAAAAAACTTTTCAAAATTTTAACATCCCGGTAGAAATGGGGGACGTTAAAGTAGGCCCTACTGTCACGCAGTATTCTTTAAAACCGGCTGATGGTATTAAACTTACTCGCATCACTTCTTTAAACGACAATTTGGCTTTGGCCCTAGCCGCCCACCCCATTAGAATTGAAGCCCCTATCCCGGGAAAGTCTTTGGTGGGAGTAGAGGTGCCTAATCAAAAAATTGCCATAGTTTCTCTTAAAGAACTTTTAGAATCAAAGGACTGGCAATTACACCGCGGAACTTTAAAAGTGGTAGTTGGTAAAGATGTTTCCGGACGTCCCTGGTTTACCGATATTTCCACTTTACCGCATTTACTGGTTGCCGGCGCCACCGGATCGGGTAAAACTATTTATCTTAATGCTTTAATTTTAAGTTTGCTTTTTAGCCACACCAGTGAAACTTTGCGTTTTATTTTTGTTGACCCCAAACGCGTGGAACTGCATCTTTACAATGGCATTCCCCATTTGTTAACGCCGGTAATTACCGACACGCAAAAAACCGTTAATGCTTTACGCTGGACTATTGGTGAAATGGAGCGCCGTTTTGAACTTTTATCCAAAGCCGGCAAACGCAACATTAAAGAATACAATGCAATAATGGAAGAAAAAATGCCATACATTGTTTTTGTTATTGATGAATTGGCCGATTTGATGGTTTCTGCCGGCGCGGAAGTGGAAGGATCTATTGTGAGATTGGCCCAAATGGCGCGCGCGGTAGGTATTCACTTAATCTTGGCTACCCAAAGACCCTCCGTAGATATTATTACCGGACTTATTAAAGCCAACTTTCCCGCTCGTATGGCTTTTTCCGTAGCTTCTTTAATGGACTCGCGCACTATTTTGGATACCTCCGGCGCAGAAAAACTTTTAGGTCGCGGCGATATGCTTTGGAGCGCTCCTGATATGAGCAAGCCTCAACGCCTGCAAGGCGCCTATATTTCCGAAGAGGAAATTAAAAAAGTGACGGACTTTCTTAAAAATGAAGACGTGCCTCAGTATATAGATGAAGTGGTAGCCAAGCAACAAGGTATTTTGGCTTTTGGCAATGAAACAAGCGGAGGAGATGAAGATGAACCCCTCTTAGGAGAAGCTAAAGTTGTCTTGCTCCAAGCCGGAAAAGGATCGGCCTCTCTTTTGCAACGCCGTCTTAAGGTTGGTTATGCCCGTGCCGCTCGTTTGCTTGATTTATTAGAGGCGCAAGGTTTTATTGGTCCGGCTGACGGAGCCAAACCACGGGAAATCTTGATTAAAAACCCGGAATCAACTAAGATAGAGGAAGAAAAAACAGAGGAAACCAATGACGATGACGCCGTTCCGGAAGAATTAAATTTTTAATATGGTCACTTTCTCCAGTAAAAAAATAGCCTCAAAACCTTTGGCTGTGCAAATTTTAATTGAAGAAAGAGAAAAAAGGAGTCTTTCCATTGTCTCCGCGTCCAAACAACTTTCCATTTGCCCGTCTTTTGTTGCTAATTTGGAAAAAGGCCTTTATAATAAATTGCCAGGGGAAATCTACATTAAAAATTTCATTAAAAGATACGCTGAATTGTTGGGGCTAAACCCTCAAAAAATTTTAAACGATTACCAAGAGGAAAGAAAAGATTGCCAAAAAAAGGAAAATAATTTTATCCCCGTTTGTCGTTTAAAAAGCTGGCCATTGCTTTGGCGAAAGCTTTTGGCACTTAGCGCTGTTATGATATTGGTTATTTATTTAGGAATAGAAATAAACGGAATTTTTATTGCTCCAGCCTTAGACCTGGAAACACCAACCGAAGGAGAAGTTAGTTTGCAAGAAGCTTTGAGTGTTAAAGGAAAAACTTTGCCGGAACTAACAGTGCAAATTAACGGGGTGGAAACCGTCAGTGACAGTTTGGGAAATTTTTCTGAAGATATCATTTTAAATCCGGGAAGTAACCAAATTATTATTACAGCTGCTAAAAAGCACAGTCGGTCCCAAACTGTAATTAGAAATGTGATTTATCGAGAGAAGAAAGAAGATGTCTCTTTAAAAAAATAATTAAAAAATGTGTATGTCCAAAAAAGTTGTCAACGAAAGATTTGAAGCCGCGGAGGAGGCAATTCGCCAGATAAAAGAACGCTTTGGCGATGGTTCTATTATGCGCTTGGGGGAAGCCAAAAAAATGCAAGTGGAAGCTGTTCCTACCGGCTGTTTATCTTTAGATTTAGCCTTAGGCGTGGGTGGAGTGCCCCGCGGACGCATTATAGAAGTCTTTGGTCCGGAAGCCTCCGGTAAAACCACTTTGGCTTTGCACGTAGTGGCTGAATTGCAAAAAACGGGAGGCACCGCCGCTTTTGTGGATGCCGAACACGCCCTTGATCCGGATTACGCCGGAAAAATTGGCGTCACCACAAAAGACTTGATCATTTCCCAGCCGGATACAGGTGAACAAGCTTTGGAAATTGTAGAAACTTTGGTTCGATCCAATGGTGTGGACGTTATTGTGGTGGACTCGGTAGCGGCACTCGTGCCTAAAGCGGAAATTGAAGGCGATATGGGCGATTCCCACATGGGTCTCCAAGCTAGACTCATGAGCCAGGCCTTGCGTAAACTCACTGCCATCATTAGCAAATCCAACACTGTTTTAATTTTCATCAACCAAACTCGTCAAAAAATTGGAGTCTTCTTCGGCAATCCGGAAACCACCACCGGAGGCACCGCTTTAAAATTTTATTCTTCAGTTAGAATAGAAGTACGCCGCGCCGCCCAAATCAAATTAGGTGAAAAAATTATCGGCAATCGCGTTAAAGTAAAAATTGTCAAAAATAAAGTGGCCGCGCCATTTAGAACTTGCGAATTTGATATCATGTACAACGAAGGTATCTCCATTTCCGGCGATGTTTTAGATTTGGGCGTCTTAGAAAAAGTAATCAATAAATCCGGTAACAGTTACATTTACGGCGATATTAAATTGGGCGTGGGACGTGAAACCGCCAAAGCTTTTTTGAAAAACAATCCCAATTTGATTGCGGAAATAAAAGACAAGGTTTGGGAAGAGGTGGCTAAAAAAGAAAAAGCGGAAATTATAGAAGCTAACGCCGCGGGTAAAAAAGATGAAGAAGACGAAGAACCACCGCTGGAAGAATAAGGGCTTTTGTCAAGCTCTTTCCACATATTCCCCCGTCTCTGTATTTACAATAATTTCTTCGCCCTCTTTGATAAAGAGCGGCACTCTAATTATATGTCCGGTTTCCAACGTAGCCTCTTTGGAAACATTACCGGAAGCAGTATCGCCCTTTACACCCGGCTCTGCTTGAATAATTTTGTAGGCCACCTTGTTGGGTAATTGAATGCTTAACGGGATACTTTCAAATTTAATCACCATCACATCTAACCCTTCTTTTAAAAATTCTTTTTTGCCTTCTAACAAGCTAACGTTAATTTCTAATTGTTCGTAAGTGGAATTGTCCATAAAAGTATACATCTCGCCATTGTTATACAAATATTGCATCTTACGGCGTTCCACTTCTACAATTTCTACTGATTCATTGGATTTAAAGGTTAATTCCATGGTTTTACCGGTTTTGATGCCGCGCAATCTGGTGCGCACAAAAGCCGATCCTTTGCCCGGATTAACATGTTGAAACTCGGTGACTAAATATATTTCACCATTCAAGCGTAAAATTGTCTCTTTAGAAATCTCGTTGATAGAAGCCATAAACATTTTTATTATATTTTTTATAATTTAATTTTTATCAATACATCTCCCTCGCCAAAAACGGCGCCACCTCCGCAATGTCTTTGGAATCTGTTAAAAGCATCACTACTCTATCAACTCCCAAAGCTACTCCGGCACAAGGCGCGATACCTTCTGATAAGGCATTGATAAAATCCTGGTCCATTTCTCTTTCTTCTCCTTTTTCTTTAAATATTTCCGCCTCTTCCTTTTTAAATCTTTCTTCTTGCTCTTCAGCATTTAAAAGTTCCCCATAACCATTGGCCAATTCCATTCCGCTCCAATAAAGTTCAAATCTTTCCGCATACAAGCCATCTTCTTTAACTTTGGCCAAAGCCGCCATTTCTTTAGGATAATCATACAAAAAAACCGGCCTGTTTTCCTTAGCCAATTGCGGTTCGATTTCCGTTAAAAAGATTTTAAAAAACCAATCACTCCAAGTTTCACCTTCATTTATAGTGTAGCCTTTTTCTTTGGCTAGTGAGCGCATTGTATCAAAATTTAAATAATTATTCAAATCAAGGAGCGCATATTTTTGCCACGCCTCGCGCATAGAAATTTTAAGCCACGGGGAAGACAAATGAATTTCTTTTTTTTGATAAATCATCTTTTCTTTGCCTAAAATATCTTTCAGCAACCCCTCCACTCTTTCCATCAATTCTAAATAGGTAATTCCCACTTCATACCATTCTAACAAAGTAAATTCCGGATTATGGGTGGCATTCCAAGGTTCCCGATTGCGGAAACATTTGGACATCTGATAAATTTTAGGAAAGCCACCGGCCAAAATTTTTTTTAAAGATAATTCGGGAGAAGTGATAAGAAAAGACTTAAATTTTTCCCCTTTTTCATTTTGTATTTCCGTTTTAAATAAATCCAAATTAGGCTCGGGATTGCCATAACGCACAGCCAAAGGAGTGTCCATTTCTACAAAATTTGCAGTATCAAAAAAATAACGGATTTTTTTAAAAGTTTCCGCGCGTTTAATTAAATTTTCTTTTAATCTTGGATTGTTTTTTAAATCTTGCCAGCGCATATAAATTTTTCTCCATCATAAAACCCCGGTTGCGCCGGGGTCCTAATTTTTATTCTGGTAAGTAAGGAAGCAGGGACATTTCGCGCGCTCTTTTAATGGCCCGAGCGGCTTTTCTTTGATGCATGGCGCAAAGTCCGCTACGGCGGCGCGGAGCAATCTTCATAAAAGAAGAAATGAAGCGCTTTAAAACAGCCACATTGCGATAGTCAACGTCTTCCACATTATTCAGACAAAAATAGCAAATTTTTTTCTTAACAATTTTCTTTCTCATAATTAAAATGGTATGTCTTCTAATTTAATTTCTTCTTCAGAACCGTTAGAAGGAGCGGCGGCCGGAGTTGCTACTGGAGCAATTGGTTTTGGAGCATAGGCGGCCCCACCTTGACCCTGGTTTTGTCCCTTATCTAACATGATTAAATTTTCGGCAATTATTTCCGTGCGATTTCTTTTAACACCGTCCTGACCAACCCAATCGCGGGTTTTTAAACGGCCTTCCACATAAACTTTTCTGCCTTTAGCCAAATATTGTCCGCAAATTTCCGCTAACTTGCCCCAGGCCACTACGTTGTGGAATTCCACGTCTTCCTGTTTAACTCCGGCATCATTAACCCAAACATTGCTGGTGGCTACGCCCAAACGAGCAACGGTTTTGCCGGTAGCGGTAGTTTTTAATTCTGGATCACGGGTTAAATTCCCAATAATCATGGCTCTATTTAAATTCATACTTGATATTTAATAATTTTAAGCAATTATACAATAAAATTGTCTTGCTGTAAAATTTCATCAATCTTTTTATTGATATCGGCTAAATCCATTTCTTTGTCTTTCTTTTCCGTTTTCTCCGTCTTTTCTACTTTTTCCGCTTTTTCTGTTTTTTCTGCCACAGGGACGTTAGTCTCAACGGGGGTAGCAGTATGAAAAGATCTCTCTACTTTAGCGTGGGTAAAGGGAGTTTTTTCAAAAACAGAAGTAATGGGAGTAGCTTGAAGAGGCACAACCACATTTTTCTTTAAAGTTAACATAAAACGAGCAACCTCTGTATCTAAAGTTAAATTTTTTTTAACCGCATCTACCTGATTTTGCTCTAAAGAAAAGAAAATATTAGACAAATAACCTGTCTTGTTTTGATCAATAGCATAAGCTAATTTTTGTCGACCTAAATCCGAAGAAATTAAAGATTGCGCTCCCAAAGAAGACAAAAAATCTTTGATTTTGCCCACTTTGACAGGCACTTCTGTTTCTGACAGATTGTGGGATAAAATTAAAAATAAATCGTAATTTTGCATAAATTAAATAAAATCTCCTTGTCTTGAGGATTCTTTAAGCCCTCAAAGGTTATTTTTTAAGTGAGATCACTATAACATAGAGCTAAAATTTTGGCAAGTCCTGAGATTTCCTGCTATAATACAGTTATATGTTTGATCAAAAAGCAATTAAAAATTTAATTAAAGAAACGGGACTGCTAGAAGCAACCGTTTTATCCAAAGCGGTCAGTGAGGCGGACAAAAAACATCAGACTTTAGAAGAATACTTGGTGGGGGCCAATTTAGTGGATGAAGAAAAACTTTACGAGGCCATTGGCAGTTACCTAAAAGTGCCTTTTATTAATCTTAAAAATTACGAGATCAAAAAAAATCTTCTTTTTCTTATCCCCAGTGCTTTGGCTATTTCCCATCAAATTGTGGCCTTTGCCAAAGAAGGGAATGAATTAAAAGTAGCTATGCAAGATCCTCTGGATCTGCAAACGATTGAATTTATCTCTAGAAAAACCAGCTCCGTTCTTAAACCCTATCTCACTTCCCCCAGTTCTCTAAAAGATGTTTTTAAAAAATATCACGCCACTTTGGAATCTGAACTGACTATTGCCAAACCGGGAGCAGAAGGAGAAAATACCGCTCAACTTAAAAAAATAGCGGAAGACTTACCTATTATCAATATTGTCAATAGCATTTTGGAACACGCGGTTTACGAAGGCGCCTCGGATATTCACATAGAGCCGTTGGAAAAAGAAGTGACGGTGCGTTATCGCGTAGATGGAGTTTTGCGTCCCATCATGACCTTGCCCAAACAGGTGCAATCCGGCATTATTGCCAGAATTAAAATTCTGGCCAACCTTAAAATTGATGAACACATGTTGCCGCAAGACGGGCGCATTAAACTGGTTTTGCAAGATGAAAATTTTTCCCTGCGCGTCTCCATTATGCCGGTTTACGATGGAGAAAAAATCGTCATGAGAATTCTGCACGAGGGATCTAAGCCTTTAACTTTAGACCAATTGGGCTTTTTACCCGAGGATAAAGAAAAGATAGAAAAAAATATTGAAATGCCCCATGGCATAATTTTAGTCACCGGGCCTACTGGTTCTGGAAAAACAACCACTCTTTATTCAATTTTAAACATGCTTAACAAATCCGGGGTAAACATTTCCACCATTGAAGATCCTATTGAATACCATGTCGGCGGTGTTAATCAAAGCCAAATTAACCCCCGCGTGGGCTATACCTTTGCTTCGGGTTTGCGCGCTTTTTTACGCCAAGATCCTGATATTATTATGGTGGGAGAAATTCGTGATGCCGAAACGGCGGAAATTGCCATTCACGCGGCTATGACCGGGCATATTGTTTTGTCCACTCTTCATACCAATGATGCTCCTACCACGATTCCGCGTCTTTTAGATATGGGCATCCCCTCTTTCTTAATAGCCTTTACTGCCAATATCATTGTAGCCCAGCGTCTAGTACGCAAAATCTGCCCGGACTGCAAACAAGAATTTAAATTAACGGCTGAAAATATAAAAGATTTGGAAAATATAATGGATGCCAAAAAAATGCTGGACTTATTTAAGAAAAATGATTGTTTAAAAACCGGCGAACAAAAATTAAACAGCTGGACTTTTTATCGCGGCGCCGGTTGCCACAAATGCAACAACGAGGGATATAAAGGACGCGTGGGTATTTATGAAATTCTAGTGATTAATAAAAAAATTGCGGAGATGATTAACAAAAAGTCTACGGTGGAAGAAATTAAAAAAGCCGCCGTAGAGGACGGTTTTATCACTATGTTAGAAGATGGCATTATCAAAGCAAAAAAAGGAATCACTACCATAGAAGAAGTTTTGTCCGCCACCAAAGAATAAACAGTTTTTTATATTTTTATGGCCTCAACCCCTCAAAAATCCTGGCTTAAAGAACTAAGATTCAAACTGGAAACGATTAAATTTTCCCAAAAGATTTTTTTATTTGAAAATTTGCGGGTAATGATTAAGGCCGGCCTTTCCATTGTAGAAGCCTTAAAAATTGTCACAGCTCAATCAAGCAGTGAAAAATTGCGCTACTTTTTAAACCAAATCAGCCAGGATGTGGAAAAAGGTCAATCTCTTTCGGAAACTTTAGAAAAATTCCCCCAACTTTTTCCGCCAATTTACGTAAAAATGATCGCTGCCGGAGAAATTTCCGGCAAACTTGATGAAAGTTTGGCGCAGGCAGTGGAACAAATGAAAAAAACTTACGCCATGACCTCTAAAATTAGAGGGGCAATGGTTTACCCGCTTGTAATTTTGATAGCTATTTTGGGAATTGGGACGGAAATGATAGTTTTTGTTTTGCCTAAAATTCTTACCATTTTTGTAGAAATGAATGTTCCTTTGCCTTTGCCCACTCGCGTCTTAATTGGTACAAGCAATTTTTTGCTTCACTACGGACTTTTAGTTTTAATTGCTTTGGCGGGTTTGACTGTCTTATTCTTGCGTTTAAAAAAGAAGCCCCAATTTTCCCGAGGGCTGGATAATTTAATCTTGCATTTGCCCATTTTTGGCAATATTGCCAAACAAATTAACCTGGCGCGCTTCTCTTTAACCCTTAGCTCTCTTTTAAAAAGCGCTATTCCCATTATTGATGCTTTAAATATTACAGCCGATGTTTTGGGAAATATGCTTTATAAAGAAGCTTTGCGCCAAACGGCGCAGGAAATAAAGACGGGAAAAATGATCTCGGAAATTTTGGCTAATTATCCCAAAATTTTTCCTCCTTTAGTGACGCAAATGATTATGGTGGGAGAAAAATCCGGAACCGTAGAAAATCTTTTAAACGAAATATCTCTTTACTATAATGATGAAGTGGATCAAATTCTTAAAAACATCTCCACCATTATTGAACCTCTAATCATTATAATTTTAGGCATTGCGGTGGGCGGATTGGCCGTAGCGGTAATCATGCCTATGTATTCTTTATCACAAGCCATTTAAAAAGACGACCACACTATGATTTTTAATCCTTTTAAACAAGCCTTTGGGTTGGATTTGGGAGATCGGTCTATAAAAATAATTCAATTAAAAGAACGCGGAATCGCGCGCGGATCTTTTAAATATGAGCTGGCCCACGCGTCTTCTTTTGATCTGCCGGAAGGATTAATAGTTAATGGAGAAATTTTAAAACCGGAAGAAATCATCCGCCTTCTTAAAGAACATTTATCCAAAAAGGGGGTCAAACTAAACACAATACCCTGGACTGTCACCTGCTTACCGGAAACAAAAACCTACGTCCAGCTTATTAATATTCACTTAACAGAGCCTAAGGACAAAGTTGCAGAAAATGAAGTCCGGGCGGCTATCCCCTCTTACCTGCCCTATGAACCAAACGAAATTTATTTAGATTGGCAAGAAATAGATGAAGAATCGGATCACTTGGATCACTCCATACTTTTAGCCGCCGCCCCTAAAAAAATAGTTGACCCTTACACTTATCTTTTAAATATCGCCGGGCTGATTCCCTTGGCTTTTGAAGTAGAGGCCTTGCCCATTACTCGCGCCATCATCAACAGACAAAAAGATCTATCCATGCAATCACGTGGTATTTTAGACTTAGGCGCTACCCGTTCCAGCTTTATTATTTTTGATCATGGCACAATTCAATTTTCTCTATCTTTGCCTATTTCCGGTATTCAAATTACCGAAAAGATCCAAAAAGCCCTGTCTTTAGAATTTGCCGAGGCGGAAAAACTTAAAAAAGAATGCGGCTTGCAAAAAGATAAATGCGGGGAAAAATTGCATCAAGCTTTAGAAGAAATACTCCTTGATTTGACGGAAAAAATTTCCCAGGCCATTCAATTTTATAAAATTCATTTTCCGGAAAAAAATCATCTCACCGGCATCAGACTTTGCGGCGGTGGCTCTAATTTGCCGGCTTTGGAAAATTTTCTTTCCGCCAAATTAAAAATAAAAATCCGCAAAGCTAATCCCTGGGTTAACATTTATGCTAAAGGACAGGAGCCCATGACGCAAGAAGAATCCCTTTCCTATACCACGGCCATTGGTCTGGCTCTAAGAGCAATAGAAATGCCCATCATTTTATAAGCGGAGCTTAAAATTATGAAAACCACTTTAAATTTAATTCCTCCGGAAAAAAGAAAAATTCTTTACAATATCTATTTATTATTTTTCTTTAAAATTATTGCCGAATTGTTGCTACTTTACAGCGCCATTATCGGAAGTTTTTTAATTTGGGCCAAAATAGTTTTAAATGACAATTTGGAAAAACTTCAACAAACCACCTTTTCTATGGAAGCAGAAAACAAATCCATTAATAATCAAGTAATGAACATCAATCAAATTCTTAAAAAGGCCAATTTAGCCAATCTTGCTTATAATGATTGGTCTGTTTATCTGGTTAAATTATCCAATATTAAAAATGACGGAATTAGTCTTTCCGGTGTGGATTTACAAAAAAAAGGCCAAACTATCATTCTACAAGGAAAAGCTTTGAGTCGACAAAACTTGCTGGATTATCAAAAAAATTTAGAAATAGCCGCAGTGGTTAAAAATCCGCAAATACCCATTACTGTTTTAACAGCCAAAGAAAATATTGATTTTGAAATTAAAGGGGAAATGATTTTAAAGTAAAAATATGTTTAATTTGCAAGAAAAAAAATTCATTTATCTCATTGGCGGAACCTTTTTAATTTTTGTAATCATTGCTTTTCTGATTATTCTTCCTCAATATCAAAGCATTAAACAAATTAACAAACAGATAGTTGATTTGCGAACGGAATTGGAAGCTAAATATGAAAGAGCCAAACAATTTCATCGTTCTCAAACTCATCTTTCAGAAGCCAAAAAAATAGCCGATGATTTAAACAAAAAAATTCTTAAAAAAAATCAGGAGATAAATTTTATCACCCTTCTGGAAAATAAATCCGATTCTTTGCAATTAAAACAAAACCTTAATTTATCAACCAACTACAATAAAATATCCGAAAATTTTTATACTCTGGATTTAGACATTACAGTTATTGGCACCTACCCCAATATTTTAGAATATCTTGATTTCCTGCAAAAAAACACTTATTTTCTTACCATCAATCAGTTAACTTTCAGCAAAGGCGCGCCAACTTCTTTTAATTTATCATCTTTAATCAAAACCACCTCAACTCCAATCACTTTAGGTATTAAAACAAGTATTTATGTGGAAGAATAAAATATTTTCCCAAAAAATATCCAAATTTGAATTAAGCTTACATCTGGGTTTTTACATTTTAGCAGCTATTTTATCCGCTTCCTTTATTATTTTTGTTTTCTTTTTGTACCAAAAATTCTATTTAACCTTGACACAAGCCGAGGAAATCATTATCTTAAAGTCACAGCTGGCCGTAGATAATCTTAATTTAGACCTACTACAAAAAGTTCAAAAATTTGAAGAACGAAAAACTACCTCCGTCTTAAATATTAAGGATTTAAAAAATCCCTTTGCTAATTAAATGCTCTATTTATTTATTCTGGGACGAGAGCCTCTTCTTTCTTTGGCGGAAATAAACTCGGTTCTTAAAAAGGAAAAAATCAATTTTTCTTTAAAGGCGTGGGCTACGCCTTTTTGCGTTATTGAGTCCGAATCCATTTTAGACGTGCCTTTTTTAATGCAAGAACTGGGGGGAACAATTAAAATTAGCCTGGTATTTAATCAAATAGAAACTACTCCCGAAATGTCTTCAGAAAAATTAGCCGAGGCCATCAAAGAAAAAACCCTTCCTCTTTTAAAAGAAAAAGGAGCGGGAAATAAAAAAGTATTTTTTGGCTTAAGTTTTTATAACCACCGGACAATTAAAAAAAACCCCAGTAAATTTCTAAAAAATTTAGGATTGGAAATTAAAAATACTCTGGAAAAAAATGGCATAAAATCTCGCCTGGTCACCTCCAACGAGGATAATCTTTCTTCCGTAACCGTAAAAATGAATAAATTGTTAAGCCCGCGCGGCGCGGAAATAATACTTGCTGACGATGAAAAAAATATTTGGCTGGCGGAAACCAAGGCAGTCCAACCTTTTGATAAATTCAGCGAACGTGATTTTGGCCGTCCCGGCCGAGATGTCTTTTCCGGAATGTTGCCGCCCAAACTGGCTAAAATAATGATTAACTTGGCAGAAACTATTAAAACCGCTAAACTGCTAGATCCTTTTTGTGGTTCAGGCACCATTCTTACCGAAGCCGGATTAATGAATTACAAAAATCTTTTTGGCAGTGATAATAGTCCGAAAGCCATAACCGATACGGAAAAAAATTTGGCCTGGGGCGGCGGACGGGCGGAGATAAAAGTTTGCGACGCACAAAAATTAAGTGAGTGTTTTCAACAAAAATTTGAAGCTATCATTACCGAACCTTTTTTAGGTCCTCCATTAAGAGGCGGGGAAAATAAAGACCAATTACTGCAAACGAGAAAACAATTAACCGATCTATACTCTTCATCTTTAAAAGAGTTTCACAAAATCTTAACTGACGGAGGAACAGTTGTGATGATTTGGCCGATAATCGGAGAAGTGAATTTGCCACTAAAAGAAAAGCTTAAGGGTATAGGTTGGCAAATTATTCCCCTCTTAGAAAAAACAGCATTCACGGAAGAACAAAAGACAATATCATACTTTCGGCCGGAACAAAAAGTTAAAAGAGAGATCGTAAAATTAAAAAAACTCCCATCTTAATAGATGGGAGTTTTTTACCTTAAACCCCTACATGAAAAAAACAAACATCGCCATCCTGCATTACATAATCTTTGCCTTCCAAGCGCATTTTTCCGCTTTCTTTTATTTTGGCCCAGCCGCCACATTCCAAAAAATCCTTCCAATTAACAATTTCACCGCGGATAAAACTTTTTTCAAAATCACTATGAATAACCCCGGCGGCTTGCGGAGCTTTAGCTCCTTTTTTAACCGTCCAAGCTCTTGTTTCCTGCGGTCCGGAGGTTAAAAAAGTAATCAAATCCAATAACTGATACCCAGCCAAAATTAATTTATCCAGTCCTGTTTGTTTTAATCCCAAAGAATCCATATATTCTTTGGCCTCATCCGGATTTAAATCCGCCAGCTCCGCCTCCAATTTGGCCGAAATTTCTATGATTGGTCCGTCAAAATTTAAAGTCAAAGTTTGTTCTTTTTGTTTTTCCGGCTCATCAACATTTAAAACCGCAATCATCGGCTTTAAAGTTAAAAAACTAAATGATTTAACGCTTTTTTTCTCATCATCAGTTAAAGATAAGTTTCTTAAAGCCTTTCCTTCTTCCAAAAATTTAATAATTCTCTCAAAGAGACTGATTTCTTGATCCAAAATTAAATTACTCCCGGACTTGGCCTTACTTTTTAATTCACTCATATGCTTTTTTGCAGTTTCCAAATCAGCTAAGGCCAATTCCAAACCAATAATTTCCAAATCATCGTTAGGACTAACTCGACTGTGAACGTGAATTATATCCGGATCGCTAAAACCGCGCACCACCTGGACAATGGCCGCAACCTCTCTAATGTGAGACAAAAATTTATTACCCAATCCCTCGCCTTTACTGGCGCCTTTAACTAACCCGGCAATATCTACAAACTCAATCGTAGTAGGAACAACTTTTACTGACTCAGAAATTTTAGCCAAAGGTTTTAAACGTTCGTCCGGAACTTCCACAATCCCTACATTAGGATCAATAGTAGCAAAAGGATAATTGGCAATTAAAGCTTGTTTTTTAGTTAAAGCCTTAAATAAAGTAGATTTACCAACATTGGGCAACCCAACAATTCCAATAGAAAATGACATATATTTTTATCCAGAATAACAAGTTAATTAACTTTTGGCAACATGTTAACTAAACAAACAGTTGACAAAAACACCGATTTTGCTAGGATAACCTTAGCTATTTAACAAAGGAAAAAAATTGAAAGATGAAAGTATTCTCTTTCTGGCTGATCTTGACGGGACTATCCTAGGAGGAGATCACCGCATTCTTGAACCAACACACAAAGCCATTTTGAATCTTCAGGATTTGGGTATTCTTTTTTCCGTAGCCACTGGTCGAAGCTCTACCTGCATTGAACAATGCGCTTTACCTGTTAATTGTCCGGGCGTGTTTGACAATGGCGGGGCCATTTGTCAGTCCGATGGCAAAATTATTTCTTGTTTTGCTTTTTCCAGGCAAGAACTAAAAATGTTGCGTTCTCTCATAAAAAGAAACCGCCACAATATTACTTACGCCTTTTCTTCCTCAAGTTTTAGTTCTGGCTACACGATGCTTTTTCTTAATGAAAAAAATCCCCAAGCAATCCTTAAGTGGTTTGGGATTTCTATTGGCCGCGTAGCCCCAGATGAAACAAATTTTTTAAAGGAGATGGAACAAGGATCCCACCGTCTTTCCCTAGTTGGCGATATAAAAGATATTCCACCGGAATTAAACCACACCACCAATGACAGTTCCGGCGTGCACTTCCACGAATTCACTCGTCGCGGAGTAAATAAAGGTAAAGGAGTGGAAATTCTGGCAAAATATCTGGGTATACCAAGACGCAGAGTAATAATTGCCGGCAACGACGTCAATGATCTTTCCATGTTCCAACTTAATTTTGGTGTCCGAATCGCTGTTGGGCCCAACTGCCCAGAAGAAATCCAGCGTCGAGCCACACATTATGTAGAAACTATGGAGGAATTGCCTCTTATTTTAAGGGGTCTGGCGGCAAAATTGCGCCGCTAAAAAACCTGCTCGAGCTTTCAACCGCTCGAGCTTTTTAATTACCAAAAAAACAAAAAAAGGACTTTGCAACAGCAAAATCCTCTTGTGGTGGACCCTAGGGGGATCGAACCCCTCACCTCTTCCATGCCATGGAAGCGCTCTACCAAATGAGCTAAGGGCCCATCCATTTCGTAAAATAATTATAACAAACTCCAAAAATAAATCAAGAGGGTATAAAAAACCATTTTACAGATAAAGATTACTTAGGGTTTAACCGCTTTTATCAAAGAATCATCTTTTGCAGTGATGTCAGAGCCGCTGGCATAAGCGGATAAATCTGTAGCAGTGATAGCAGAGGTGGTTTGTAGATTGTTGGCTTCTAAACCTGGGGC
>MFQT01000017.1 GCA_001783145.1 Candidatus Magasanikbacteria bacterium RIFOXYB2_FULL_38_10 | reverse complement strand
AGCGAAGCGATTTTGCCGAACGTATCGGCACATGCGAAGTTTTTGTGCAGCGATAGCGGAACAAAAATTTGGGAGAGGAAATTTCACTTTCCTTAATTTTATCATAAGGTGTGAAATTTCCGAACCGGATATGCCGTGTTGTCCGATGTTTTCTTGGGCGGCTATTTAGTAAAACTCTCTATAACGGAATGACCCCGGATGTCCTTTAATCTCAAGCAACAAACTCTTGTGATATCCAAAATGCGAAGTTTTTACCACAAAATCCGAGCCGATAAATTTGCCCGCCAGTTGCTCATACAGCTTTTTTGCCACATCAGGCTTGGCAATATTGCTGGACAAATGGACAAAAGGGGAAATCATCAGGTTCTTTGTTTTGACCTCGTCGGCAGTTTTTAATATTTCAGCATAAATTGCATCAACCTGCTTTTTGCCATCACCTTCTTCCACACAGAAAAAGACGACGAGGCATTTTGCCATTTCTTCAGAATCAGACTTTTTTTCTTCGGGGCAAACCCCTTTTGGCCACTTGGATTTATCTACAACTTTAGTAGCAAATTTATCGGCGTGTAATATCAGTGATCTCATAATTTTAAAAGTTTGTTGCGGTTAATTTCACAAAGCTAGCCCAAGAAAATTTCGGACAACGTTTGCGTGTATCAGAAGTTTGCCGTAGCAAAGCGGTGACAAATTTTGGTGAGGTCTTTCGAAAAAGACCGAACCTGATACACGCTGTTAGCTGATGTAAATAAATTAGCGAGCATTATTCGGGCAAATTTTTTAAATTATTTATTTGTTTTACAATATCTTCTAATTTCTTTGTATATTCTCTAAACAGCACAAAATATTTCTCTGGATTTTTAAGGAAGTCGTCGACCATCTGTTCTCTTATGACAGGATCAGTCTTCCACCGATACAACTCTTTTATCAAATCAACATCTTCTGGTGTCAAAGAAGCGGAACAAAAAGTTAAAACATCTTCTTTTCTGTAAATTAGTTTGCCATGTTGCATGTAGGATTTTGCACCAACGGCATCTCTGATGGACCGAACCGCCCATTTAACCCACTGAATTTGGCGGCTTTTTTCAAGTTTCCATTTATCCATTTCGTGAGATTGCAGATGCGTATAAATTTCAAACGGCAAACTATCCAAATATCTTTCTTGATAGAGTTTGACAAGAGGAGGATAAATTATTCCTTCCATTTCTGATTTTCTTTTGGCCAAAAAACCGCTGGGATCAATAACAAGATTGCTTTCTAAGAGTAATTGATGTTCTGCGCTTGGCATGCTATTGAGATCTCGTATCTCGTACTCAGCGAATCGACTATCTGCTAAGCCAAATTCGATGTTGATACCAAGTTGCGCACAAAGTTTTTTGGCCGTTGGATCATTAAACTCAAACCAGTCAAGAGTAAACCGTGGTTTTTCAGAGTTAGCTTGAAGAAAATCAGAAAATTTCTGCTCTGCCACTTTCTGTTGTGAATCCGCATGACGACTTCCTGATGTTTGCCAAATGAAAAAATCCGGCGATGATGCATAAACACGAGTATCAATATCCGAACTAGGCACAGCTTCGCCTTTTGCGTATGAACCTATTTCAATAATCCCATCAACCTTAAATCCGTGCCCAATTTCTGCTTCGAGAAGCCGTGCATACTTTTTAGGTAAATCTGGATTTAATTCTAACTCAGAATGATTTGGATCAAACTTTGGCTTTGTTTCAATTTCTAGTCGTTCAATGCTCATAAAAAATTTATATAATTTGCCCGAATAAATTTTGCTCCGTTGAGCAAAAGAATTTATTTATTTCAGCTAACTACCTTTATGCCAACTTGTAAAAAAATTATCTAAAATACGCTAAAATTTATAATAAAATTACCCTATAGCCTCTGTGGTTATAAAATTTAAAAATTTTCCTTTCTCGTCACCCTAAGAATTATTTTTAAATTGGCGCTCTGTCCTTCCTCATATTTATTAACTTTTTCGCGCCTAATTTTCAACCCTATTTTTTCCAACCGTTCCAAAACCTCACGGTGATTTTTTTGATGCTCAAAAAGTTGAATTTTACATTCTTCGTTTTCGCCGGCTAAAACAAGAGCGAGATTGTCAATATCATCATCAGTTAAGCCGTTTAAATCTTGTAGCTTCTTTAATTTTTCCGCTAACTCCAAATCTATCATCTCTAAGGGGGCGGGAGTTTCTCTGTCTTGTGGCATATTTTTAAATAATTTTTTGTCCTTCATCTGTATCATCTACTGTAAAACCCATTTGATTGATTTTATCTCTTAACTCATCGGATTTTTCCCAATCTTTATTTTTTCTGGCTTCAGCGCGCTCTTCCATCAGTTTTTTAATTTCCAGTGGTATTTCTATCTTTTTTCCCAAATAATTTTTGATGTTTAATCCTAAAATTTCATCAAATTTTAAAATTGTTTCTGCTTTGGCAGAGCTGGGATATTCACTTTTTATCAAATTCCAAACAACTGATAGGGCTACCGGCGTGTTTAAATCGTCATTAACAGCCTTAAGGAATTTTTTTTCTAATTCGGCACAGCCAATTTTTGGTTTGTCCCATTCCCGTACGGCAGAATAAATGTTGTTCAAGGCGTGCTCGGCGGCGGCTAAAGCTTCCCAAGTAAAATTTAATTTGGTTTTATAATGCGCGCCCAGCATAAAATAGCGTAAAGATAGGGGATTAAAGCCCTTATCTTTAATATCTTGCAAGGTATAAATATTGCCCAGGGATTTGGCCATTTTACCGCCGTCAATTTGCAAAAATTCATTATGGAGCCAGTATTTAACCCAGGGTTTAATGCCGGAGGCGGTTTCCGATTGGGCAATTTCATTAGTATGGTGCACCGGAATGTGATCAATGCCGCCGCAATGAATATCAAATTGTTCACCCAAATATTTCATGCTCATGGCGGAACATTCTATGTGCCAGCCGGGAAAACCTTGACGGCCAAAAGCCTCCCACTGCATCTGTCTTTTTTCTCCGGCCGCGGTAAATTTCCATAAAGCAAAATCGTGCGGATTTTTTTTCTCGCCCATCTCTATGCGCGCTCCGGCTTTTAATTTTTGTTTTTTTAAATTTGCCAGTTTGCCGTAATCATCAATTTTGGTGGTGTCAAAATAGATGCCGTCAGATGTGGTATAGGCAACTCCCTTGGCAATCAATCTTTCCACTAAAGTTATTTGTTCCTTAATATGGTCGGTGGCCCGGCATAAAATATCCGCTTCTAAAACATTTAAATCGTGTAGATTTTCTACGAATTTAAGCGTATAAAATTCAGCTATTTCCCAAGCGGTTTTTCCTTCGCGCTTAGCGCCTTTTTCCATTTTGTCTTCGCCTTCGTCGGCATCGGAAGTTAAATGTCCCACATCGGTAATATTCATTACGTGGTTAACGCGATAATTGTTAAAAAGCAAGACGCGTTTTAAAATATCTTCAAAGATATAAGACCGCAAATTGCCAATATGCGCGTAATTATAAACAGTGGGGCCGCAGGTATAAAGGCCAACTTTTTTATCTTGCCAGGGGGTAAAGATTTCTTTTTTGCGGGTAAGAGTATTGTAAAATTTAAGAATATTCATAAACCCATTTTAGCGCAAAATAAATATGTTGACAAGTTTTTTATTACTTTAAAATGTGTGGTATAATACTTTATATCTTTAAACAATAAAATTTTTATGTGGCCCTTTGCTAAACCTCAAAGTTATTTGGGTGTGGATATAGGTTCCAATGGTATTAAATTAGTGGAGCTTCAAAAAAGAGGCAAATATACTTATCTCTATACTTACGGATTTTCTGATGCTAATTTATTATCTAGCAATGATGCTGGTTTTTTAGATATTGATAATACAGCAGGGTTGCTTCAAAAAATTTGTGCTAAGGCCAAAATTTCTTCCCGTCAGTGTTTAGCCAGCCTGCCGGCTTCAGACGTCTATAGCGCTCTTTTAACCGTTCCAATACTTAAAGAAGAAGACAGAAAAGCCTTTATTTTGCGTCAAATAGAAAAACTTATCCCCATTCCTTTGAACGATGCCGCGGTTGATTTTAAAACTGTGCGTAAAGCTAAAGGAATAGTGGAAGATAAATTTAAAACCGCTTCAGAAGAGGTCTTTTTTACCGCGGCGCCCAAAAAATTGATTGCTTCTTATACGGAAATTTTTAAAAAGGCCGGATTAAATTTGCTTAGTTTAGATACTGAGTCTTTATCTTTAATTTCTTCTTTAATAGGTAAAGATTTAAGCCCCATACTTTTAATAGATATGGGCGCGGCTCAGACTGATTTTATGATGGTAGAAAATGGCGTACCGGTTATTTTTCACAGTTTAAAATTCGGCGGCGGTTCTTTTACCAAAGTGCTGGCTAAAACCCTGGGATTAAGTTTGACAGAAGCGGAACAAAGCAAACGGGACCTGCGCAGTGAAGCCGTTTTTCCTGCTATTTTTAATGAACCTTTAGCGCCAATTGTGGAAGCGATAAGATATATGTTGGAATTATACGCTAAACAAAAGGATGGTGAAGTAGCGCGGCCGGAAAAAATTATTTTAACCGGCGGATCCAGTCTTTTACCGCATTTAGATACAAAAATAAGTGAAATTTTTAGTATCAAAGCTTATTTGGGCGATCCTTGGGCGCGCGTGGTTTATTCGGAAAATTTAAAACCAATTTTAGATTCCATTGGTCCAAGATTTGCCACCGCTCTTGGTTTGGTCTTGAAGAAAATAGAAGCTTAATGGTATAATAGTTTAAGTGATGTACAAAAATATGGTTAAACAAATTCAAAATAAAATTTTAATAGTAGAAGATGATAACTTTTTGGCTGATATTTATAAGACCAAATTAGAATTGGAGGGTTTTAAAGTTACAGTGGCCACAGACGGAGAAAAAGGATTAAAAATGATTCAAACCAAAACTCCCGATTTAGTTTTATTAGATATTTTATTGCCTAAATTAGATGGCTTTGCCATTTTAGAAACAGTAAAACAAACAGATTCAGCGGTTAAAGATTTACCAATCATTTTGTTAACCAATTTGGGTCAAAACGAAGAAGTGCAAAAAGGTTTAAAATTGGGTGCGGCGGATTATTTGATTAAAGCTCATTTTAAACCGGCGGAAGTGGTGGAAAAAATCAAGAAGATTCTACAAAAATAATTACAATTTTAAAAAAGAAGGGAGGTGAAATCATGCAAAAGAAAGGTTTTACTTTAATTGAGTTGTTGGTCGTGATTGCCATCATCGCTTTGTTATCTACTTTAGCGGTAGTGGCTTTGGGTTCTGCTCGTGAAAAATCACGCGACGCCAAAAGATTGGCTGATATCAAACAGGTTCAAACAGCTTTGGAACTCTATTTTACAGACCAAAATGCTTATCCAGCCGGTACCGCTTTAGTGTTAGGCGGAGCCAATGCCTTGTGTTTAGGAGCTGGTGGATTTGCCGCTTCCGGTTGTACTACGCCTGTTTATATGGGTAAGGTTCCCGCTAACCCAACACCGGGTGGTGTAGACTACGCTTATACAGTCAGTGGTTCAAGCTATAGCATCGCTTTTACTTTGGAAGGTGCTAGCGGTGGTTTAGCGTTAGGTGCTCACACAGCTTCTCCGTCAGGCATTCAGTAGACGGTGTTTCTCTAATTAGAGAAAGAATCCCTCTGGGCAACCGGGGGGATTTTTGATAAAATGAATATCTATGATTTTATCTTTATTATTTATTTTTGGTTTAATTATTGGTAGTTTTTTAAATGTAATTGCCTTGCGTTTGCTTAAAGAGGAAGGTTTTATCCGTGGGCGCTCCCATTGTGTTTTTTGTCAAAAAATTCTACATTGGTTTGAATTGATTCCGGTAATCAGTTTTTTATGGCAAGGAGGTAAATGCCGCGGTTGTCAAAAAAATATTCCCTGGCGTTATATTTTAATTGAAGTAATAACCGGTGGATTGTTTGCCGGAGTTCACTATTTTTTATCCAATCAAAATTTACAAAATTTTTGGCCGATTTTAATTTTTAATTTAATTATCATTAGTGTTTTAGAAGTTATCTTTTTAATAGATTTAAAAGACGGCGTTATTCCCGATATTTTAATTTGGCCGTTTATTGCGTTGACTTTACTATTTTGGTGGCTAAGCGGTGGCAATATTCTAAATTATTTTTTAACCGGATTAGCTTGCACGGCGTTTTTTGGTTTACAATACCTTGTATCTCGCGGACGTTGGATGGGGCTAGGGGATATTGGTTTGGGATTTTTGATTGGTGTGTTTTTGGGGTTTCCTCGGGCGTTGGCGGCCTTGCTTTTTGCTTATATTAGTGGGGCAATTATTGGCATATTTTTGATTATTTTAAATAAAAAAAATTGGGCAAGCTCTGTACCTTTAGCTGTTTTTTTAGTTCCCTCTGCAATTTTAGCCTTATTTTGGGGAGAAAAGGTGATAAGATGGTATTTTGATATTTTGGGTAAAATGTAAGAAAACAAATTGGAAAATTTTTTTGGCTTTGGTTAAAAACAGGGGTTTTTTTTTATTTAAATCTGTGTTAAAATATGGGCATATGACCCACACCGAAGCTAAAGAACGTGTTGCCAAATTGCGTCAAGAAATAGAGCGTCATCGCTACCTTTATCATGTTTTAGATAAGCAAGAAATTTCCGATGCAGCCTTGGATTCTTTAAAGCACGAATTGTACAAATTGGAACAACAATTTCCAAAGTTGATTACGCCTGATTCTCCCACACAAAGAGTCGGTGGCAAGGCTTTGGCGGAATTTAAAAAAATTAAACACAAAAGCCCCATGCTTTCCATTGAGGATGTTTTTAGTTTTGAAGAAACAGCTGATTGGCTTGCCAGGATTAAGAAAATAGTGCCACAGGCCGATTTTAACTTTTATGCGGAAATTAAAATGGATGGTTTGGCTGTATCTTTAATCTACAAAAATTTATTTTTGGAAATTGGTTCTACTAGAGGTGACGGTGTCACAGGGGAAGATGTCACACAAAATTTAAAAACCATAGACGCAATTCCTTTAAAAATGCGCTTACCGGAAAAGAAAGAAATTGAAGAATTTTTGACGCGATTTAATAAACAAGGACGATTTAATAAAAAGAAATTGCAAAAATTTTTGAACAACCCGCGCGAATTGGAAGTGCGCGGAGAATGTTTTATGTCCAAAAAAGTTTTTGAAGATTTAAACAAAGAACAAGTTAAGGCCGGCTTAGGATCATTTGCCAACCCTAGAAACGCGGCGGCCGGTTCTATTAGACAGTTAGATTCCAATATTACCGCTAAAAGACGCTTAGACTTTTTTGCTTATGCTTTATTGACAGATTTGGGTCAAGCCACTCACGAACAGGCTCATGAATTGGTAAAATTATTTGGTTTAAAAGTTAATCCTTACAATCATCTTGCTGCTGATTTGCCGGCCGTAGAAAAGTTTCATGAAAAAATAATGAAAGAGCGAGAAAAAATACCCTATTGGACTGATGGTGTGGTAGTGGTGGTGAATGATAATGATATTTTTGATAAATTAGGCGTAGTAGGCAAAACCCCGCGTGCCATGATTGCCTATAAATTTCCAGCTGAGCAAGCCACTACAGTGGTGGAAAAAGTTGACTGGCAAGTGGGTAGGACCGGAGCTTTAACTCCTGTGGCTACCATGTGGCCGGTATTTGTTGCGGGTTCTACTGTAACACACGCCACGCTCCACAATTTAGATGAGATTAGGCGTTTGGGTTTAAAAATAGGGGACACGGTTATCTTGGAAAAAGCCGGTGATATTATACCTAAAGTGGTAGAAGTTTTGCCGCGCTTACGCACTGGTAAAGAAAAAGAAATTCATCCACCCACCAAATGCCCGATTTGCGGTTCGGAAGTAGAAAAAAAAGAATCTCAATCGCGAGAGGGAAAATCCGTGGCGGTTTTTTGCACTAATAAAAATTGTTTTGCCAAAAAAAAAGAAAATCTTATTCATTTTGTTTCCAAAAAAGCTTTTAATATTGAGGGTCTGGGGGAAAAAATTGTGGAACAATTAATAAATGAGGGTTTAATTACTACAGCAGCTGATATTTTTAGTTTAAAAAAGGGTGATCTAGAACCATTGGAGAGATTTGCGGAAAAATCCGCGCAGAATTTAGTTGAAGCGATTGCCAATTCTAAAAAAATTACCTTGGCGCGGTTTTTGTATGCTCTGGGTATTTTACACGTGGGAGAAGAAACGGCCGTTGATTTGGCCAATCATTTTGGCAGTTTGGAAAAAATCAAAAAAGCCAGTTTGGAAAATCTTAACACCCTGCCCAATGTTGGAGAGGTAATGGCGCAAAGTATTTGGCAATGGTTTCAAAGTGAAAAAAATTTAAAATTGTTGGAGGCACTTCAAAAAAATGGCGTGGTGATAGAAAATTATATTTCTCGTGCGGCCGGAAAATTTAAAGGAATCTCGTTTGTTTTTACCGGTGAAATGGATTCCTTTACGCGAGACGAAGCCAAGGAAAAAGTTCGCTCAGAAGGAGGGGAAACGCCTTCTTCTATTTCGACACAGACGGACTTTGTGGTGGCGGGCCATGATCCCGGATCCAAGTTTACTAAAGCCAAAAAAAAGGGGGTAAAAATTATTAACGAAAATGATTTTTTGAAGATGTTTAAATAGACTGTTATAATACTTTTAAATATGCCCGTATCAAAAAATTTGATAGACCACTTAGCTGATTTGGCAAAATTAGAGTTAACCGCAGAAGAAAAAAGGAGATATTTTAAAGACCTTTCTTCTATTTTGGGTTATGTGGAAAAAATACAAGCATTGGGTGTAAAAGAGGAAATAAATTTAATAAAAGAAAACGGGATTGATGTTTGGCGAAAAGACGAAATAAAAGATTGTTCCGTTGAAGAAAAGGAACAAATTATTAAATCTTTTCCAGAAAAAGAGAGTGCTTTGTTAAAAGTACCGGGAGTATTTGAATAATTTTATATGAAAAAATTAAACATTAAACAGACACGACAAAATTTGCTTAATAAAAAAATAACTTGCCAAAAGTTGGTTGAAGGTTATTTGGATAATATTACTAAACAGGACGGTCGAATTCATGCTTTTTTAGAAGTATTTGAAAAAGAGGCTTTGGCAGAAGCCAAAAAAGTTGACGAAAAAATTAAAAAAGGGGAAAGCATGAGAGCTTTAGATGGGATTACCATGGCTCTTAAAGATAATTTGCTTTACGAGGGGCACCTTGCTTCGTCCGGCTCTAAAATTTTAGAGAATTTTGTTTCTCCTTATACCGCCACGGCTGTTAAAAAAATAAAAGATGCCGGGGCTATTATAATTGGGCGCACCAATATGGATGAATTTGCTATGGGATCTTCTACGGAAAATAGCGCTTATGGAATAACCAGGAACCCTTATGATTTAGAAAGGGTTCCAGGAGGTTCTTCCGGAGGTTCGGCCGCTGCAGTGGCCGCCGGCATGTGCGCGGCCGCCCTTGGTTCCGATACCGCAGGCTCAATTCGTCAGCCCGCAGCTTTTTGCAATCTGGTTGGTTTAAAACCAACTTATGGAGCCGTCTCACGCTACGGTCTTATGGCTATGGCTTCGTCATTGGATCAAATTGGGCCTTTAACCAATAATGTAGAAGATGCCAAAGTTTTATTTGAAATTTTAAAAGGCCGGGATGAAAAGGATGCCACATCTAAAAATTTTAAAGATTCAAAAGAAAAAGTTTTAAAAAACCTAACCATCGGTCTGCCCAAAGAATATTTTGCCAAGGGATTAGATGCCAAAGTAGAAAATAATATTTTAAAAAAAGTAGAACTGCTAAAAGCAGAGGGCGCAAAAATAAAAGAAGTAACTCTACCCAATTCCGAATACGCTCTGGCGTCTTATTATTTAATTATGCCCGCTGAAGTTTCGTCTAATTTAGCCAGGTTTGATGGTATAAAATATGGTTTGTCTATAAGGAATAAAGGGGAAGATTTAAAAGGTGTTTATAAAAAAAGTCGAGCTACGGGTTTTGGGGCAGAGGCAAAGAGGAGAATAATGCTAGGTGCTTTTGCTTTATCCTCCGGTTATTATGACGCCTACTACAAAAAAGCCAAACAAGTACAAAATTTAGTCAGAGAAGATTTTGAAAAAGTTTTTAAAGAAGTGGATTGTTTAATTACTCCCACTGCTCCCTCCACGGCTTTTAAGATAGGGGAAAAAAGTAATGATCCATTACAGATGTATTTATCCGATATTTATACCGCGCCGGTCAATTTAGCCGGTTTGCCCGCTTTATCTGTTCCTAATGGTTTGGTAGATAAATTACCTGTGGGTTTGCAGATCATTGGGCCGCATTTTTCCGAAAATTTTCTGTTATCAATCGGAGAGAGAATAGAAAAAATCAATAACTAATATTTTATGTTTAAAAGAAAAATCAGTCCGCATCATTATCACAGTCTGTTTGAACAAAAGGCTCGTATTTTTGAAAAATTTCATGAGCCGGTAAACTACAGGGATACTTGGCAAATTTTTAGAATTATGTCGGAATTCGTTTCCGGCTATCAATTACTGGGAAAATTTGAAAAAACCGCCACTATTTTTGGCTCAGCTCGTTCTACAGAAGATTCTTTTGCTTATAAAGAAGCGCGTGAATGCGGTTTATTTTTGGGAAAACAGGGTTACGCGGTAATTACCGGTGGAGGACCGGGAGTAATGGAGGCGGGCAATAGGGGAGCAAAAGAAGCCGGTGCGGAATCAGTGGCTATTTCCATTCAACTACCCGAGGAGCAGATTCTTAATCCTTACGTAACCAAGAATGCCGGTTTTAATTACTTTTTTATCAGAAAAATAATGCTGGTTTCACCGGCCGAAGCCGCTATTTTTTTTCCCGGCGGTTATGGTACCATGGATGAAATTTTTGAACTTTTGGATTTAATAGAAATCGGCAAAGTTAAAAAAATTCCGGTTATTGCTGTGGGCAAAGATTTTTGGAATCCTTTAATTGACTTTTTAAAACAAAGCCCATTGGAATTAATTGGATCCATCAGTCAAACCCATCTTGATTTACTGCAAGTAGTTGATTCGGCCGAGGAGGCTGTGGAAATTGTCCGTCGGTCGGGAGTGCATAAGGTTTTATGTGATCCATCGGATCCCGCCGATCCGCATTGCGCTCAAACAATGAATTGGCGAATTTTTAGAATCATGGCGGAGGTGGTGGAGGGATTTGAATTCTTAACTCGCGAAGTTAGAGATGATATTACTATTTTGGGTACCAATAGTTTGGGCGCGGAAAGTCCTTATTACCAAGCGGCGGAAAAAATGTCTTTTAATTTAGGCAAGAAGGGATACATGGTAATTACCGGTGGCGGCCCAGGGATTATGGAGGCGGCTAGTAAAGGCGCCAAAGAAGCCGGTGCTGAATCCATCGGTTTTAGTTTAAAATTTGAGGATGTGGCCAGAACTAATCAATATCTTACCAAATCTTTAAGTTTTAATTTTCCTTATATTAGAAAATTAATGCTGACCGTTCCTTCCAAGGCCTTTATATTCTTTCCCGGCGGTTTTGGAACTCTACACCAGTTGTTTGAGGTTTTAACTTTGATGAAAACTAAAAAAATGAGCGAGATGACTGTGCTTTTATACGGCAAAAAGTATTGGGAACCTTTGGATAAATTTATCCGCGAGACCTTGCTTAAAAAATATGACACTATTGCTCCGGAATATGTTGATTTGTATAAAATTGTTGATAGTGTTGAAGAAGCGGAACAATATATACCTAAATTAGCAAAATGATACCCTTTTTTGGCACAACCGGTTGGCAAATAGGATTTTTAAAAATTCAATCTTGGGGCTTGTTTGTTTCTTTGGGTTTTTTGATTGGCACTTTTTTGGCTTCTTGGTTGGTTAAAAAGCAAAAATTAAATAAAGATAGACTTCTGAATTTATTGATTTGGATTATCATCGCCTCTTTGGTTGGAGGAAGATTATTTTATGTTTTTTTAGAAAACAGCCGGAATTTTTATCTTTGGCATCCACTGGAGATTTTTAAAATTTGGCAAGGTGGTTTGGATTCTTTTGGCGGTTTTGCGGGAGTGGGAATAATATTATTTTGGTTTTGGTACAAGAAAAAAATTGATTGGCATTACTTAGACATATTGGCTTTTGTTTTTCCTTTTGGTTGGACAGTGGGAAGAATGGGTTGTTTGTTAATTCATGATCATTTGGGTGTTTTATTTAACTCTTTTTTGGCTATTAATTTTACCAGTGGGCCCAGGTTAGATATGGCCTTATTGGAGATATTGATGTTAGTGCCACTTTTAATTATTTTTGCCTTAAAGGGTCTTAAAATGTTATCTACGTCCGGCCTCTTGTCTTCTCGGCTGTTTTTGTGGTATGGTATGGGCAGATTTTTACTGGATTTTTTACGAGCTGATGATATTGCCGGAGCTGATGCAAGATATGGTGGCTTTACCGTGGCGCAATGGGGGAGTTTAATTTTAGTTTTTATTGGTTTGAAGTTGCTGAAAAAAATTAAAAAAGGAAGGTTCGCATAGTGGTCTAGTGCACACGCTTGGAAAGCGTGCATACCGCAAGGTATCGAGGGTTCGAATCCCTCACCTTCCGCCAATTTTCAGAATTCGGATTTTTTATTAATTGGGGGATAACTTTAAGGGTAATCCCCCCCTGCCTCTTCTTTAAAGAGGCAGGGGGTGATTTGTTTATTGAAAAGAAGTGATAACTTTGATAGTATTAAACCAGACTATGACAGCTAAAATAGCTAAAAATACCTTCTTTTTAACCTCGGCTTATATTGGCCAGAAGATTTTTTCTTTTATCTATTTTAGTTTAATAGCTAGATTCGTGGGTGTAGAGAATGTTGGTCTTTATGTCACTGCCTTGTCCTTTTCCAGCCTTTTCTCTATTTTTGCCGATCTGGGTTTAACACAAGTTTTAATAAGAGAAGGCGCTAGAGAAAAAATAAAAATTGACATTTGGTTAGGTCAAGTTATCTTTTTAAAGATATTTTTAGCCGTATTTGCTTATGTTTTTTTAATTTTGATTACTTATCCGTTAGGATACTCCGGTGAATTGCGTTTTTTAATATTTCTTTCCGGCATTTTAATGATCCTGGATTCTCTCTCTTTGGCTTTTTACGGAGTTTTAAGGTCTTTGCAAAATCTTTTTTATGAATCTTTTGGTGTTATTGTTGGACAAATTTTAACTATTATCGCCGGGGTTATAGCGTTGGTTTTAAAACAACCCATTTATTTTTTACTTGTAGCCTTAGGCGCCGGTAGTTTTTTTAACTTCATTTTTTCTTTAACGATTGTTAGTCGTTTAAACATAAAAATTAAACTAATTTGGCACAAGGACTATTTTAAAAAAATAGTAAAACTGACATTGCCTTTTTCTTTGGCTGGAATTTCCACTAAAATTTACTCTTATATTGATGCCGTGCTTATTTCTATCCTCATCAATACTAAAAGCGTTGGGTTTTATAGTATTCCCAACAAAGTGGTTTTTGCTTTTCAGTTTATTCCCATGGCCTTTGCCGCTTCTTTGTATCCCGCCATGAGCCACTCTTTTATCTCTAATAAAGAAAGATTAAAGTATCTTTTCGAAAAAGCTGTTATTTATTTGTCTTTAATTGCTTTTCCCTTGGCTTTTGGCGTTTATGTTCTTTCTGATGTTTTTATAAATAAGGTCTATGGTTTGACTTACTCTTCTTCTATTCCTGCTTTAAAAATACTAGTTTTTGGTTTGGTTTTTGCTTTTTTAGATTTTCCTGTCGGTTCTCTATTAAACGCCTGTAATAGACAAGCTTGGCAAACAACGGCTATGGTTTTAACCATGTGTTTAAATATAATTTTAAATTTAATACTAATACCAATTTGGGAAATAAAGGGAGCGGCTTTAGCGGCAGTGGCAAGTAACTCATTTCTATTATTTTTTGGGTACTCGGCAGTTCCACAAATTGTTGGCATGCATAAAAAAAGTTATTGGTTCACTATCCTAAAAATTTTTCTTTCCTCTCTTTTGATGGGAGTTACGGTTAATTATTTTAAAATTTGGCTGATAAACATTTTTACTCCAACAGGTTTTGTCAAGACCCTTATTTTTTTGGGCCTCTTGATAACTTTTGGTGGTCTGTTCTATTTGTTTTTGCTGTGGATAACTAAAATTTTAAGTAAAAAAGAAGTGGATGAATTTCTGTCAATTTTCAGAAAAAATTATTATGAAGAATCTAAGTAAACAAGAAAAAATTTTATTTTTAACCCTGGATTTCCCCCCCCTAAAGGGAGGAGTTTCTCGTTATTACCATAATTTAGTAAAAATTTCTAATTTGAATATCACTGTTTTATTTCAGGAGACCTTAGGAAAATTTTGGCCTAAATGGATCCCTCTTTTGTTTAAAACAGTGAAAGAAATCAAAAAAAATAATTTTGATTTTCTTTTTATAGGACAGGTACTGCCTTTGGGTTATATCGCTCTTTTTATTAAAAGTTTTTTTGGTATTCATTACTTGGTGTTTACTCACGGTATGGATATCTTATTTCCTCAGAATTTTTGGTGGAAAAAAATTTGGCTTAAAAAAATATTATGTTCGGCTGATTGGGTGGTTGCTAATAGCGAGTTTACTAAAAAAGAATTAGAAAGATTAGGCTTAAATTCAAAAAAAATAATAATTATTTACCCGTGTGTTGCTTTTCCGTTTCAAATAAATTCGATAAAATCAACTCCAGAAGAAGGACAAACGATCTTGTCGGTGGGAAGATTGGTTGAAAGAAAGGGTTTTGATAAGGTAATTGAGGCTATGCCGAAAATTTTGCATTTTTTTCCTAATGCTCAATATATCATTATTGGCTCTGGCAGATATGAAAACGAATTAAAAAAAATGGCTGCAAATTTGCAGGTTGATAAAAAAGTTTTATTCTTTAATAATTTAGCTGACGAAGAAATATCTAACTGGTATCAAAAATGTTCGGTGTTTGTTATGCCTTCAAGACAAATAGGTCCTGATGCAGAAGGTTTTGGTACAGTTTTCCTTGAAGCCGGAGCCTACAGTAAACCTGTGATAGCCGGTAATTCCGGTGGTGTACCGGAGGCTGTTATTAACAATCAGACCGGCTTAATTATTGATCCAGAATCCTTAAACGACCTCGAACAGGCGCTTATTCAAATTCTGTCTGACAAAGATAGAGCTAGGGAAATGGGGGAGGCTGGTAGAAGATTGGTTGAAGAAAGATTTAGCTGTCAGGAACAGTTTGCTAAGTTGAAAGAAATATAAGCGCTGTCATGGCGCTTGTGCATTCCGTCGCTCGCCTCATAGGAATTATAAAAATCACTAAATATGCCCAATCCTTTAATCTCTGTAATTATTCCCGTTTACAATCATTATACAGAGCTATTTAACTCATTAAAGTTTTTAGTTAAACAAACTATCTTTAAAAAAATAGAAATTATCGTTGTGGATGATGGTTCTAATGCCAAAGATGCTTCTTATGATAAAAATATTTTAACTAAACTTTTTCCTCAGATTCTTTTTTTTGAAAGATCGCATCAAGGAGCACCGGCAGCCAGAAATTTTGGTTTTAAGCGATCTCAAGGCGAATTTGTTATTTTTTGGGATGCGGATCTTGAAGCCGATAAATTGTTTTTAGAAAAACTTTTAACTGCCTTACAAAATAACCCTGAAAATTCTTACGCTTATTCTTCTTTTAAATTCGGATGGAAAGACTTTCCCTGTCAAAAATTTAATGCTCAAAAATTAAAAACCTTTAACTTTATCCCCATGGCCTCTTTAATTAGAAGGGGGGATTTTCCCGGCTTTGATGAAGATTTGCAAAAATTTCAAGATTGGGATATGTGGCTGACGATGTTGGAAAAAAATAAAACCGGCATTTGGGTACCGGAATTTTTATTTAAAGCTAATATACGGAGCAATGGATTAAGCAGTTGGCTGCCTTCTTTTCTTTATAAAATGCCTTGGTTGCCCTTGCCGACCCTAAAAAAATATTTTTATTGGAAAAATTTTGTTCTTTCTAAGCACAAATTAAAGAGTGTTTAATAATTTTTTATATCCGGAAATAAATGAGGAGGCGGACATTATCTTTTTATTTTCCGGCTGAATTTCTAATATTTCTAGAATTTTCTTATCACCGCAAATTAATCCTAAGCGGTTTTTTTTGAATTCCACTAAATATCCGGGGGATAAATGGGTTAAGGATTCCTCAATGCATTCAACTTTGACTAATTTAATTTTTAAAGGATTAACTTCTAAAAAAATTCCCGGCCAGGAAAAGAAAGCTCTCCATTTATCATAAATTTTTTGACAAGAATTTTGAGGATCAATTTTACCATCGTTTTTTTGCAGAATTTTAGTATAAGTTGCCTGCGAGCCAATCTGATTTTGTGGTTCAACTCTTCCTTGCAAATAATCCTTTAAAGTTTGTATTAACAAGTCGGATCCCTTTTGTGCCAGTTTTTTTTCCAAAACAGGATAAATATCATCCGGATTGATGCTGATTTTTTTTTGACTTAAAATCGGACCGGTATCCATACCTTCATCCATCTTCATTATGGTTACACCGGTATTTTTTTCATTATTTAAAATAGCGCTTTGCAGAGGAGATGGTCCGCGATAAAGAGGTAAAAGAGAAGTGTGGACATTAATCATTCCAAATTTAGGCATTTCTAGAATTTTTTTTGGTATAAGAAAGCCATATTGAGCCACCACGCCTACATCAAAAAAATTTAAATTTAAAGCAGTATTTTTTAAATTTTCCGGCTGTTCTACTTTAATCTTTTCTTTTAAGGCCAAGTTTTTAACTGGAGAAAAAAAAATTTCTTTTTTTCTGCCAATAGGTTTATCCGGTGGGGTAATTACTAATTCTATGCTAAAATTCTTATCAGATATTAATTTTTCTAAAATTTCTTTAGCAAATTCTTGTGTTCCAAAAAAAACAACTTTATACATAATCGGTAATTAGAATACCCTGCAAATGATCTATTTCATGCTGGATGACTCTGGCTAAAAAATCAGAAGCATCAAAATTTAAAGATTGACCATCTTGATTTAGGGCTTTAACTTTTATTTTAGCAAACCTGGGCACTCTTTTAGTTATTCCGGGAACAGAGAGGCATCCTTCCTCGGCAATTATTTTTCTCCAAGAGTGTTTAATTATTTTAGGATTTATTAAAATCAAATCCTTGTCATCTAAAGTAGCTTCTTTGCCAATAACTGCCAGGTTTATGTTTAGACCTATTTGTACGGCCGCCAGTCCAATACCGTCGGAAAGGTACATTGTTTCCAGCATGTTCTTAATCAAAGATTTAAATTCTTTAATTTTTTCCTTTTTAATATCCTCCGAAGGTTTTTTGAGCTTTGAACTGGGGGTTGTTACTATATTAAGTAAACTCATATTAATCTTTTTTTTGCTTACTTTTCCACAAAAACAATTTTCCGGGATTTTGGACATTGCTTTGTTTTATTTCAGCAAAAATTTTTTTGGCTTCTTCTAAACCTATTCGTTTAATAATCCCTAAATACATACCAAACTTTTTTCTTTCGCCAAAAGACTGAGAAATGATATCGGCCCAGTATTGCAAAGGGGAATGAATCTGTTTATTTTCTGCTGATAATTTCTGCTTGATTATTTTTTGGATCCCTTCCATAGATATTTTAAAATTTATTCTAAAGAAAAATTAACCACTAGGTGACCTATGCCAAAAGGACTTTCGTAAGAATAAATTTTTAAATCATAATTAACGTTTCTTAGTACGCCCATAAGTATTAATAGGGAACGCAAACCGCATTCGCGAGCCTCTGAACTCATCGTTTGTTCAATATTCATCAAGCCTGTAGTATTTTTATTTTTTAAACTTTCTAAAACCAAATCATCAAATTTTTTCCCAGCCGGGGAAAAACCCCCGGGACCAGAATCGGATAAACAGTGGGAAAGATCGCCCGATGCAATAACAGCAATACGTTTGGCAGAATTCATGAAAACTTCTTTTAAAAAATAACCAAAATCCACTTGTCTTTTAAGCTCAAGTAAGGAATAACTGATAGGTACAACCTTTAACCTATTAAGATGTCTTGATAAGTAATATAAAGGTACGGCCGAACCGTAATCAAGAGAGGGTTCACTATTCAAAATTAAGGGAAAATTTTGATTTTTAGCCGCATTAGAAACATCGGCTATTAAATTCAAATCGGCTTTAAAATTACCCTGTGTTGAAATATCTCCAAATTCTTTAAAATCAAAATTAAATTCCGGGTTGGCATTGATAGTAAATGAATCTTTAAAAATTTTTCCATGAGGGGTAATTAAAACAAGAGTATCAGGCTGGGAAATATATAGAGCTTTTTCCAATTCCTCTAAGGCTTGTTTGGTTTTTTCTAATTTATTTAAATTTTCTCTGCCAATAGTAGGTATCAAAAGCGGAGGGTGGGGGGAGAGGGCAGCAAAAACTAAGGACATATTAATTGTTATTAGCTTGAGTTAGAGAAATTGATTGATTGTTTAAACTGATGGTGTCACCCAAAGGATGAGTAGCCAGGGCTTTTTCATTAAGAATTACTAAGTTTTCTTGTCGGCCTCCCAGTGCTTCAAAAGTTGTCTCGTCTTTGATTAGTCTTCTATTACCATTAGAAATAATAAAGACATCGGGAGAAGAACTGGTTTTTACCCAAACGCCATCATTTAAAAGGATGGGATTTCCTTCCCTGTATTTTTTAAGAGTCGTGGCTGTAGTTTTTACAATTTTTTTATTAGGAAAATTTATTTTAACAATTTCTTTATCATAGATAGGATGCTTAATGCTATCTTCTACCAAAAAATAGGAATTACTTTTGGTTTCCAACATCAAAGCACCTAAAGGATATTTAGCTTTAACAGAGACAGGGGCACCCTCAAGATAGATTGCTAAATTTTCTTCTGTGCCGGTAATCACTTCATCAGTGCCAAATCCGTAATATTTCATGGCCATTTTATCAATCAACCGTTTTTTTTCATCTACCAAAAGATAAGTATGGTTTTTATCGGTTTTAATTAAAGAATAATTTAAAAATTTGATCTCCTGTCCCTTGGGATAAAAATTTAGGTCAACTTCGGAAACAAAAGTGATGCTTTTGGGGTTGTATCTAGATAAAAAGACCGCTTTATTTTTAAAAGGTAAGATTTTACCACTTTGGATAAGATAAATTTGATCGCTATTGGGAACTTGTACAATCATACCGTCGGGAAATTTTTGCGAAAACCATCTATTCCAAATTTTCCAAAAATTGTAATTACCGCGAAAATGGGGGGTATAGGTGTAAAGATTTGCCGTAGCTACATTAGCGGGAATGACTGGAATGGAATCAATATTGTAGATTAAGCCTGGCTTTTTAGCCCAACCTTCATTTTGGTTGTCGGTATAAAATCGCAAAGCTCCTGCGGCTCCATCAACTTGTTTAGCAAAACCTTTGTATCTTAAGGCGGTTGGATCAAGCGGTCCGCAAGAATCACAACGAGCGTAACCGGCGGCCCAATCAAAGTTATATTGAGTGGGGTTGGGATTTTCCACTAAGCTTTGTTCTTTTTGAAGAAGTACCAGAAGAACCTTAGGATTTATTTTATAATTCTGTGCCGCATTGTAAATTATTTGTGAAGCTTTTAAGTTTAGGCTGGTAGAAGGTTCAAGAATTTCATAATTGTTTAAAATTCCGGTCTTATTTTTTAAAAAATTATCTATTTCTTCCAAATTCATACAAGCGTAATCTGTCATCTCCGCGTCAGAAATAATATGATTAGGATTAAAAAGAGGATTAACGGGTTCATTTATTGCCGCAATTTGAGCTAAAAGAGGCGAGAAATTGGGTAAAAAAAATACCAAAAAAGCCAATATAAAAATTGTTATTCTAATCTTATTTTTCATGTTTTAAGTTTACCATTTTTGGACGCAAAAATCAAAATTATTTAATTGTTAAATTAAGCTTGTTTTTTTCTAAATCAACTAAAACGCTATCTCCTGACTTAATTTTTCCTTCAATTATCTCTAAGGCCAAAGGATCTAAAAGCTCTGATTGAATAACTCTTTTTAAGGGTCTGGCACCAAAAATAGGGCTAAATCCTTTTTCCGCTAAATATTTTTTAGCCTTTTCAACAATTTTAATCTTAATTTTCTTTTCTTCCAATCTTTTAACAACCCTAACTAATTGTAAATCAACAATTTGCTCAATTTCTTTTTCCTTAAGAGAGTGAAAAGTTATAATTTCATCAATTCTGTTTAAAAATTCCGGCTTAAAATGATCGCGAAGAACTTCCAATATCTTATCTTGAATAATCCTGTCAAGATTTTTGTTTTTTTCGTCTCCCGAGGTAAAACCAAAATCTCCTTTTTCTTTGGCTTCTAAAATTAATTCACTTCCCAAATTGGAAGTCATGATAATAATGGTGTTTTTAAAATTAACATGGCGGCCCTTGGTATCAGTAAGCCTTCCGTCTTCTAAAATTTGTAATAACATATTAAAAATGTCAGGATGGGCTTTCTCAATTTCATCAAACAAAATGACACAGTAGGGTTTGCGACGCACTATTTCCGTAAGTTGGCCTCCTTCCTCATAGCCGACATAGCCGGGAGGGGACCCTACCATCTTAGAAACACTATGTTTCTCCATATATTCAGACATATCCAATCTAACCAAAGAATCTTCACTGTTAAACATAAATTCAGCCAAAGCCTTGGCCAGTTCTGTTTTGCCTACGCCCGTTTGACCTAAAAAGATAAAGGAACCGATAGGGCGATTCTCTTCACTAATGCCGGCACGGTTACGACGGACAGCGTTAGAAACAGATTTGATGGCATCCATTTGACCAACGACTCGTTTTTGCAATTCACTTTCCATCTTTGCCAATTTAGCTGTTTCTTTTTGTAACATTTTAGAAACGGGAATACCGGTCCAACGGGCCACGATATTGGCAACATCTTCTTCGGAAACTTCTTCTTTCAAGATACGGTGTGATTTTTGAGTTTCCACCAATTTTTTTTCTTGACTTTTGATTTCTTTTTCCGTAGCCGGAATGGTGCCATAACGAATTTCCGCCACTTTTTGTAATTCACTTTTACGTTCGGCAATTTCCGCTTCTTGTTTTAATTGTTCTAGCTTCTTTTTTAATTCTCTGATTTTGGTAATAATTTCTTTTTCATTTTTCCAGTGTAATTCTAATTCTGCCGATTGTTCTTTTAAATCAGCCAGTTGTCTTTCTATTTTCTTAATTTTATCTTTACTGTCTTTATCAGATTCTTTGGATAAAGCCGTTTTTTCAATCTCTAATTTCATTATTTCCCGTTTCATTTTATCTAAATCCAAAGGCATGGAATCTATTTCCATACGCAGAGAAGAGGCGGCTTCGTCTATTAAATCAATGGCCTTATCGGGTAAAAATCTATCAGTAATATAACGAACGGATAATTCCACGGCCGAAACAATAGCCGAATCCGTAATACGTACGCCGTGATGGACTTCATATTTTTCTTTAATACCGCGCAAAATAGCGATAGCATCGGCAGTATTTGGCTCATTAACAAGTACCGGTTGAAAGCGTCTCTCTAGAGCCGCATCTTTTTCTATGTATTTTTGATATTCTTTTAAGGTTGTGGCTCCAATGGCGTGTAATTCTCCGCGTGCCAAGGCCGGTTTAAGCATGTTAGAAGCATCAATCGCCCCTTCAGATCCACCTGCGCCCACAATGGTGTGCAATTCATCAATAAACAAAATAATTTTACCAGTAGCCGCCCCAATTTCTTTTAAAACAGCTTTAAGGCGTTCTTCAAATTCGCCGCGAAATTTGGTACCGGCAACTAAAGAACCAATATCTAAAGATATTAATTCTTTGTCCTTTAGTGTTTCTGGTACATCGCCGGAAATAATACGTTGAGCCAAACCTTCGGCAATGGCAGTTTTGCCAGTACCTGGTTCGCCAATCAACACCGGATTATTTTTTGTACGACGAGATAAAACTTGCATTACCCGACGAATCTCTTCGTCGCGCCCAATTACGGGGTCTAACTTTTTTTGTCTAGCCAGTTGAGTTAAATTTTTGCCATATTTTTCTAAAGCATTATATTTGGTTTCCGGTTCCGGAGAATCAACCTTTTGTGTGCCACGTACACTGGCCAAAACTTTTAAAGTTTGATCATAATCAATGCCCAAGTTATTCAGTAATTTTTTAGTAGGAGAGTTAAATTCTAAAAGTGCCAGAAGTAAATGTTCGGTAGAAATATAATCATCTTTTAAATTTTGCGCCTGTTTCCCAGATTCATTTAAAATATTCATCATGTCCTGACTAATAAAAATTTGACCAACTCCGCCTTGGCGCGGAGGCTGTCCTTTAGGAATTTTATTTAGCTCTTGTTCAATTTGCTGTTTTAAAATACCAATATTTAAACCAATTTTTCTAAATACCAAAACCGGCACACCTTCTTCTTGTTCGGTTAAAGAAGCTAACAAATGAATTGATTCTAAATTAGGATTATTATATTCTTGAGAAATTTGTTGAGCACGAGCTAAAGCTTCTTGAGATTTAACTGTAAAATTTTGTGGGTTCATAAAATAAAATCAATTATTTTTTAGCACTCATTAAGTGAGAGTGCTAATATTCTTATATTACATTTATTATATGAATAAGTCAAGAAGTGAATTTTTTGGCTGAAATTAGCTTAATTATTTTTTTTGCCAAAAATTCAATTTTAAGTTATTATATGGTTATATGCGTACTCCTATTTTAGGTGTTCCTATAGACAACCTATCTAGAAACCAAATTTTAGTTAAAATTAAAGAATTTTTACAGAATAAGGGGCAAAACCTAATTACTACGCCCAATCCAGAAATACTGGTAGATAGTGAACAAGATTGGTTTTTTAAGGAAATTTTTTACCGTAGCAGTTTAAATATCGCTGATGGTTTTGGTTTAATTTTAGCTTCTTTATTTCTTTATGGTAAAAAAATTTCTCGGTTTCCCGGAAGTGACCTGATGTTGGGCATCTGCAAGATTGCTCAAATGGAAAATAAGAGTATTTATCTTTTAGGGGCAAGTAAAAAAGTAGTGGAAGAAACTGCTAAAAAATTAGTTAAATTATATCCTCACCTTAGAATTGCAGGAGCTAATCCCGGATTAAAAATTGAATTCTCTCAAAATGATAAAAATAAAAGAATTTGGCATAATGAGTTTTTAACCGGTTTGTCGTTTAATAGAAAAGAAAATCAAAAAATAATAAACGACATTAATCAAGTTAAACCCGATCTTTTATTTGTAGCTTTTGGCCACCTTAAACAAGAAAAGTGGTTGGTTTCTTTTTTGTCGCAAATGCCAAGTGTTAAAATAGCTGTGGGGGTGGGAGGAGCTTTTGATTATATCTCCGGAGTGGCCTTAAGAGCGCCTAAATTAGCCCGTGTTATCGGTTTAGAATGGTTATGGCGTTTGTTTACTAATCCTAGGTATCGAACACAAAGAGTGTTCAAAGCTACTATTATATTTTTACGCTTAATTTGGGAATATAAAAAAATACTCAAAAAAAAATTTAGAAGGGGAGTAGCTGGCTTTATAGTCAATAACTCCGGTCAATTTTTTATTGCCAAAAGGACTCCGGAACATTTTGATTTCTATTCTTTATACACAGAACAATGGCAACCGCCTCAAGGCGGAGTTGAACCAGGCGAATCACTTGAAAGGGCGGTTATAAGAGAAATAGAAGAAGAAACTGGTTTTAAGACCTCTGTTTTGTGTGAAGCTAAAAAACCTTACTTTTACGAGCGGACAACCAATTCCGCTAAAAAAAGCAGGTTTAAAAAATATCGCGGCGTTGAAAAATATATTTTTTTACTTAAATATGACGGTGATGGGCTGGAAATAAATTTAGATAAGCAGGAATTATGTGATTATAAGTGGGTTAGTTTAGAAGAATTAAAAAGGATAATCCATCCTTTAAGACGCCGATCGCTAGAAATCTTGCTTGAAGATTGCTCTTGTAGGTTGCCGGCTCAAATTAAATAAGATATACTGGATTTAAGATTTATGTTTAAAAACAATAACAAAATAAGGGTTAGATTTGCCCCGAGCCCAACAGGATTTGTTCATATTGGCAGTTTAAGAACGGCTCTTTATAACTATCTTTTTGCCAAACAAAATAATGGCTCTTTTGTTTTACGTATAGAAGATACTGACAGGACACGTTTTGTAGAAGGGGCTTTAGAAAATATCCTTTCTGTTTTGGAAAAATTAAGTTTGAAATGGGATGAAGGACCTTTTTTGGAAAATGGAAAAATAATAGAAAGAGGGGACTGCTGTCCATATGTTCAATCAAAAAGACTGGAAATTTATAATAAATACGCCTCGGATTTGGTTAAAAAAGGCCACGCCTATTATTGTTTTTGTTCTACAGAACGCTTGGATGAAGTACGTCGCAAACAAGAATTAAACCATCAGCCCACCATGTATGATGGTTTGTGTCGTAACTTAGATAAAGAGACTGTGGCTAAAAATTTGGAACAAAATTTGCCTTATGTTATCAGGTTAGCCGTGCCAAGAAAAGGAACGACGAAATTTAATGATTTGGTACACGGTGAAATAGTATTTGAAAATAAATTAATTGATGATCAAGTTTTAATTAAATCCGACGGCTTTCCCACTTATCATCTGGCAGTTGTGGTAGATGACTATTTAATGAAAATAACCCATATCATACGCGGTGAAGAATGGTTGTCATCAACCCCTAAACATGTAATTCTGTTTGATTATTTAGGTTGGCCCAGGCCACAATTTATTCATTTGCCTTTAATCATGAGAAAGGATCCCGTCACCGGTAAAATTGTTAAGATGAGCAAACGCCAAGGCGACGTGGCGGTAGAAGATTATTTGAAAAATGGTTTTTTACCAGAAACACTGAATAATTTTGTGGCTATGCTCGGTTGGAACTCGGGAACAGAGCAAGAGGTTTTTAGTTTGGATGAATTAGTCAAATTTTTTGATATACATAAAATTCAAAAAGCTAGCGCTATTTTTGATTTGACTAAATTAGAATGGTTGAATAGTCAATACCTTAAAAAAATGACCGTTGATAATCTAATTGACCAATGTTTACCCTATTTAATTGAAAGTAATTTAGTTGTTCAAAATTTATCAATAGAAGAAAAAGAAAAAATCGCCAAAATTGTAACTATTACTCAAGAAAGATTAAAAAAAGTCTCTGAAATAACAGAGGCGACTTATTTTTTCTTTAAACAGCCCAACTTTAATCCGCAAATAATGATTTGGAAAAAAAGTGATAAAAAAATTACCGAGGAAAGATTGAGTGAACTAATAAACTTTTTTAAAGTTTATTCTGGGGAATGGACTGTGCGGGGGATAGAAGAGGCTGTTTTGAAAAAAATTGACAACAAAAAGTGGGACATCGGAACAACTCTTTGGCCTTTACGCGTGTCCCTTTCTGGATTGGAAAAATCGCCAGGCCCCTTTGATCTTTTATGGGTCTTAGGCAAAGAAGAGTCCTTAAGACGCATTAAAGAATCTTTAGAAAAATTGATTAATATCTAATTATGAAAAAGACCCTGCTTGTTATGGTCTTTTTACTCTTCATATTTTGGCCCATAAATAGGGCCTTATCTTCAGTTACTGATGACATTAGTGAACAGATTAAAGAAAAACAGGACTCAATTAAAACTTTGCAAGATAAAATAAACGTTTATCAAAAAGACATAGAATCTAAACAAAAGGAAGCTGTCAATCTTAGTAATCAATTGGCTATTTTAAAAAGTAAAATTAGCAAGGCAGGGCTGGACATAAGATTAACAGAAACGCAAATTGAATCTTTAGATTTAGAGATTAATTCTTTGGGACAAAATATCACCGAAAAAAAGGAAAAAATTGAGAAACAAAAGCACTATATCCAAAATCTTTTACGTCAAATCAACATCAACGATCAAAGGGATTATTTAAATGTTATTTTATCCCGCCCCTCATTTTCAGAATATTTTAATCAATTAAAATATTTAGAGGATATTAATAGTCAAATAACCCAGGTCTTAAAAATAATAAAAACCGAAAAAAAAGATTTAGAAGATAAACAAAATTTTACCGAAGCCAAAAAGCAACAAGTTCAAAAATTAAATAAGCAACTTTTAGACCATAATGCTTCACTTAATAATCAAAAAGAGGCTAATAGTTATCTACTTAATCAGACAAAACTCTCAGAAAGTAAGTTTAAGTCTCTTTTGGCACAATTAAAGCGAGAACAGAGCTCTTTTGACCAAGAGATCATTAATTTGCAAAACAAATTAAAAAAAGAACTGAATAAAGACAGTAAACTAGATACCAACCCGTCCGTACTTTCTTGGCCGGCAGATCCGGTTAAAGGCATATCTACTTATTTTAGAGATTCCACTTATCCCTTTAAATACCTTTTTGAACATACCGGTATTGATTTACCAATTAAGACAGGAACTGCCTTAAGGGCGGCGGCTTCAGGTTATGTGGCGTGGGTAAGAAATAATAGCAAATCTTACGGCAATAATATAATGATTATTCATAATAACGGTATTGCCACCTTATATGGCCATTTATCACGCTTTAACGCCTCAGAAGGCTCCTATGTGGCTAGAGGTGACATAATTGGCTACAGCGGTGGCATGCCAGGCACTCCCGGGGCCGGTTTTTCTACCGGTCCACATTTACATTTTGAGGTTAGAGTTAACGGTTTACCCGTAGACCCAATGGATTATTTAAAATAAAATGTGGATTTTTATTATCAAAAGAAAGGGTTGGAGTTTACAGCTTGTCCATCTTATTTATTAATACAGTGTCGCATAAGGTATATTGTGCGACACTACTTAAACTCAATAAACTAGTCCTCTACAGCCTTCCCTATACCAATTCATTATTGATAATAGGACCTATTTTCATACCTAACATCTATATATTTTATGCTTTTTCTTTCTTTTTTGATTTTTTCCTGCAATAAAAGATTTAAAACTTGCACTTGTTTTTGCCAATCATTTTGACGATCTAAAATTATCTTCCACCCTTCATCAGTTTGTACATTAATAACCCTTTCATTGATCCCGTCTACTAAAAAATGGCTGATGTTGACATTATTTACTTTATCAATATTTTTATTTAAGAAATAAATAAATTCAATTGTCGCTTGGGAAATTATTTGATTATTTAAAGAAAAATTAGGAGGATTTTTTTCAAAAATAATAACCGGTAGAGTTAGGTTATCGGATTTATTCGCCTCTGTTATTATTTTACCTTCGGAATCTAAAGAAAAAAAATTAGCAATGGTGGAAGATGCATTTATTAAATTACTTTGTAAAATAAGCTTGGGGGATTTTTCACTAATTTTAATTTGTAAGGATCGCTGACTTTTACTATTTACATCTAAATTTTCCAAAACTATTTTATTTTTGATTTCCTCTTTAATTTTATTTAAATCAACTAAAAATATATTGTGGCCGTTAAAAAATAAAAATCTTTTCTTAGACATCACTTTTTCCGCTAAATTTTTTACAAATTCTTCGGAAATAGTTTGGGCTCCGTCTATCTCTATTTTATTAATCAAAAAATAGGGATGTATTAAAAAAATAATCACAATCCCCAATAAACTTAGGACACCTAAGGCAAGTTTTAGACGTGGGGCCCTGGTCCGACGCGGCATTCTATCTTTAAGAAAATAAGGATTTTTAAATTTTTTAATTAAAAAATCCCTTTTCTTAAATTTATTATGTAAAAGCCGGGATTTTTTATAACTATGACGGCTTAGCATATTTATTTTGATACTAAATTTTTTCAAACCCTACATACTTGCGAAGTGCCTCCGGAACAATTATTATCCCGTCTTCTTGCTGATAATTTTCCATTATAGCAATTAAAGTGCGCCCAACAGCATAAGCTGTAGCATCATTCATATGAACCAGGTTGGTAGTACCATCAATCTTCTTATATTTGGTTTTTAAACGGCGAGACTGATAATCTGTCATTAAATCGGAGGTGTGCGTTTCACGGTATTTATTTTGACCGGGCATCCAGGTTTCTAAATCAATCTGTCGAGCATCCGGGCCTCCCATATCCCCTGTGCAAATTTGCACTATTCTGTAGGGTAAATTTAGTGTATTCATTAACTCTTCTTGAATGGCAACAAAAAAATTCTGTTCTTCAGTTGATTTTTCCGGCAAGGAAAAGGATTCCATCTCTATTTTATCAAATTGATGTACTCGCAAAATACCCTTAGTGTCTTTGCCGTAAGATCCCGCCTCGCGACGAAAAGCTAAAGAAATCCCCACATAGCGGATTGGCAAAATTCGTTCATCAATTGTTTCGTCCATATGCAAAGGACCTAAGGTATGCTCGGCGCTACCTATTAAGAACAAATCATCGCTGGGAATATAATAACGCTCTTCTTTTGGTTCCAATCTTGCCATTTTATTAAAAATTTCTGGTTTAATAAAAACCGGTGGGATAATTGGTATAAAGGGAGTGTCAACAACACTTAAATTATTTTTTTCTATTATTTTTTTAAGATATTCTTTGTCAGTCAAAATGCTTAAAGCGTGATTAATTAAGGCAAACTGAAGCAGGGCTAGTTTTCCCTTTAAATAAGTAAAACGAGACCCGGCAATTTGTGCAGCTTTTTCATTATCTATTAAATCATGCTCTTTACCCAGTTCCCAATGTTCCTTTGGTTTAAAAGAAAACTTCGGTTTCTTTCCCACCTCTCTTAAAACTTTATTACCACTCTCATCAGGGCCAACCGGGGTTGATTCATGAACAAGATTAGGAATTTTTAATAAAATCTCTTCAACTTGCGGTTCCATCTCTTTAATTTGACTTTCTAAACTCTTAATTTTTTCACCCATCTTTTTCATTTCAAGAATTTCCACTTCATTGGGTTTAGTTTTTGATATTTTATTTTTTTCGTTTCTAAGGCTTTCCAATTCAATTTGAAATTCCCTTCTCCGGCTATCCAATTCAATCATTTTTTCTACATCCACATCTACTTTTTTATTTTTATTATTTTGTTTGACTAACTTTAAATTATCTCTAATAAATTTGATGTCTAACATATTTTTTTCTTAATAGTGATGATTTATAAAGATGGGGCTTAAAACTAGTTAATCGAACGACTTTTATTTTTAAACCTTTTTTTTTAATTTCCTCCTCTAATTCTTTAATAAAAAAAAATTGGTCATAACCTAAACAAATTACCTGTGGTTTAAAATTTAAGATTGGCTTAAAATAATTTTTTTTGTCCCCCAAAATAACTTTATCCGCCCAACCTGTCTTTTTTAAATTAGACAGTCTTTCTTTCTCAGGAAAAATGGGGTCATTTTTTTTTACCTTTTTGATTGTAGAATCTCTAGCCAAACAAACCAACAAAAAATCTCCGAATTTATGTGCTTGCTTAAAAAATTTCTCATGTCCTTTATGAAGGATATCAAAAGAACCAAAAACCATCACTTTTTGCATATTATTTATTTTCCGGTTTCAGCGTGGGAAATAAAATGATCTCTTTTAAATTGTGTGAATCACTTAATAAGGCGGACAACCTATCAATTCCCATGCCTAAACCCGCTGTAGGGGGCAAACCGTGCTTTAAAGCTGTGACAAAATCTTCATCGTAACGTTGTGCCTCTTCATCCCCTTTTTTTCTTAATTCTTCTTGTTCTCTTAATCTTTCTTCTTGATCCAAGGGATCATTTAATTCGGAAAAGCCATTACACAATTCAAAGCCACCCGCCACTAAAAGCTGCATTCTTTCCACATAAGCCGGACTTTTTTCTTGACGTTTTGCTAAAGGCGACAATTCTACCGGATGATCTGTCATAAACAACGGCTGAATAATTTTAGGTCTAACAAAATGTTTATAAATGTCATCTAACATTTTGCCGCGCCCATCTTTTTTATTCAATTCCAAGCCTTGTTTTTTGGACCAAACGTAGAGATCGGCGCTTTCTAAAAATTCCTCAATATCCATCTTGGCATATTCTATTAAAAGTTCCCGAAAAGTCTTTCTTGGATACGGCGGTGTCATATCTATCTCTTGTCCCTGATAAACAAACTTTAAGCCCATTCCTAATCTTGGTAAAAGATAAGAAAAAAACTTTTCCATCAGTTTCATTAAATCTTCATAAGTGGCATAAGCCCAATAAAATTCTATTTGAGTGAATTCTGGATTATGGCTATAATCTATACCCTCATTACGAAAACAACGGGCAATTTCAAAAACTTTTTCAAACCCCCCCACAATTAATCTTTTAAGATAAAGTTCTGGAGCAATACGCAAATATAAGTCGGTATTTAAGGCGTTATGGTGGGTAATGAAAGGTTTAGCCGTAGCGCCGCCATAAAGTGGTTGCAGGATCGGTGTTTCTACCTCTGCAAAACCTTCCATATCAAAGAAATCTCTAGTGCTCTTAACAATTTGAATTCTTTTTAGAGCTTTTTCTTTAACTTCGGGATTAGACAAAAGGTCTAGATATCTCTGTCTAAATCTTATTTCCACATCAGACAGACCATGAAATTTATCTGGTAAGGGTAAAAGACTTTTAGAAAGCAATTGCCAGCTTTTAACTAATAAGGTTTTTTCTCCCCTTTTGGTGATAAAACAAGAACCTTTGACAGCGACAAAATCTCCAACGTCAATTAAATTAGAAAAAAAATCATAGACATCATCACCTACTTCGTCTTTTTTAAAATATATTTGAATCTTATCAGTGTCATCGTTTAGATGGGCAAAAGTGGAACCGCCATGGCCTCGAATAGCTCTTAATCTACCGGCAACCTCAATAATTTCTTGACGCTCTGATAATCTTTCAAAATCTTCAACAACATTTTTAATTTTCTTTCTTTCAAGATCACCCCAAGAAGGAAAGGGATTTAAACCAAGCTTTTTAATCTCTTCTAATTTTTTTAATCTAACTCCTGTTTCTTCAATGATTGTTTTTTGCATTTCTTCAGACATATTATTATAATAATATCCGTTTTTTGTTTTAAATTTATCAAACGGCCTTTTAAAGATTATAGCCCATTTTAAGATAAAGATCAAGCAAATTAAAAGATTAAATATTTAAAATAAGCTCCCTATTTAATGGAGCTTATTTTAAATATTATTTTATTTAACTTATTTCTAAAATTTGATAACCGGTGGAACCGGTGGGAGTTTTTACTTCTACCCTATCCCCTCTTTTTTTGCCTAAAAAAGCCAAAGCCAAGGGTGACTCATTAGAAATTTTTCCACGTAAAGGGTCAGCTTCGTTAGAACCAACAATAGAATATTCTGATTCGCGCCCCTTGTCACTTTTAATCTTAACCGAGGAGCCAATGCTAACCATGTCCCGGCTGCTTTTTGGCACAATTTGTGCTCTCATAGTTATTGCTTCCAACTCTTGAATTCTACCTTGAGTAAAGGCAAAATCGTCTTTAGCTTCGTGATACTCTGCATTTTCTGAAAGATCACCCAATTCTTTAGCTTTTTCTATATGCTCAGACACTTCGTGAAGCTTATTTTTAAGGGAAGATATTTCAGATTTAATTTTTTCTAAACCCTCCGGAGTTAAATAAGTTAAATTGTCTTCATCAGCCATAGTATTTTTTAAAAATTAAGACCGTCCTCTTAGGGCCGGTTAATTTAAGTGAAAATATTATATAATTTTTTTCAATTTTTGTCAATATTTACACCAATAGTCTGTATTACAAATTAGTCACTTTGATTTTAGATTTTTAATAAATTAGCTAAATTTAGGGATTTTTATTAGCAAACCAAGTTAAGAATTGTCTGGCTATTGGTACGGCGATACTGCTCCCCTCCCCACCCTCTTCTACCAAAACAGTTAAAACCAATTCGGGTTTTTCGTAAGGCGCAAAACAAGTAAACCAGGCGTGATTTTCTTTGTTTTGGGACCATTGCGCCGTACCTGTTTTCCCTGCTACAGTTATAGGCAAATTTGCCAAAGATTGAGCGCTACCAGAAGTAACCGTTTGTCTCATACCCTCTCGAACCACTTTCAGGTATTCATCAGGAATTAGATTAGTAGCCAAAGTTTTAATTTCGATTTTATTAGTTTTTTTTGTAATATTATCTGAAAATTCTAAAACAAGATGAGGTTGAAAAATTTTTCCGCCATTAGCTATGGCCGCGGTTAGACTGGCAATTTGCAAAGGTGTCACTAACAAATCGCCCTGACCAATTGATAAATTATAAGTATCACCAATATACCACTGTTCTTTTTTTGTTTTAAGCTTCCACTCACGACTGGGAATGAATCCCATTGCCTCTCCCGGTAAATCTATTCCCAATTTTTCGCCAAACTTAAATTTTTGCAGGTAAGTAATAATTTTTTCTAGCCCTAGTCCAGAAAAATTTTGATAACCACCTCCAATATAGTAAAAAAATGTATTTACTGATTCCGCGATAGCTTTGCGCACCGAAGTTACGCCGTGTCCGCCAGCTTTCCAATCAGGAAAAAACCACTTATCTACCCTAATTCCTCCATCGCTTAAAAAACTGGTATTTTTATCAATTACTCTTTCATTTAATGCCGCAGCAGCATATAAAGGCTTAATGGTTGAGCCGGAAGGATAGAGTCCACTCCAAGCCCTGGGAAAAAGAGGATCGTTGTCGTCATTAATTAATTTTTCATAATCTTCATTACTAATTCCCGAGGCAAAGAAATTATTATTAAAAGATGGCCAATTGACTAGGGCCAAAATTTCTCCATTATGAGGATCCATTAGTATTGCAACCGCCTTCTGCTTTTGAGAAGCCTTGAGCTGCCCAGTTAAAAATTCTTCTAATTTTTTTTGATATTCAAGATTAATAGTTAACACTAAATTTTTTCCCACAACAGGAGGAAATACCTTGATAATATTTTTTTCTTTACCCAAGGCATCAACTTCAATGGCTTTTTCACCGTATTCTCCCCTTAAATCTTTTTCGTAAGTTTTTTCCAATCCCGTTTTACCAATATCATCCGTCAATAAATAATTTGGATTATTGTGTAATTCATCTTTATTAATTTTACCGGTGTAACCCAACAAATGCGATAGGGACAAAATAGAATTTTGATTTTTTTTATTTGATAAAAAATCTGAAGTTGAGGGGGAAATTTTAATTTCGGGGGAAAAAAGATAATGCCGATTATAAACCTGTTCAATACCCATACCCGGCACATCAGTTCCTTGCATAATTAGAGACAGCGCCTTATCATAATCCAAATTTTCCATCAAATTAATATACTGAAAAAAGGAAGAATTGGTATTTTGTAACTTCTCTTCTAATTTAAAATAATCTAAATTACTAATTTGTGAAATTTTATTTAAAGTTTCTTTCCTTTTATTCTGGTCCTTAGGTAAGTCTTGGGGCAATAAAATTAGATTAAAAGATGGAACATTACTTACCAAAGGAACTAAATTGCGGTCATAAATGATTCCTCTTTCAGCAATAATCGGCTCAAAACGCAAACGATTATTTTCGGCCAATTTTCTAAATTTATTTGCATTTAATATTTGTAAATAAAAAGAACGTAATAAAATACAAAACAAAATTAAAAATATGCCTAACAATGCCATTTTAATTCGTTTTTGACTAGTGGACTTTCCAATAAATTCAGAAAGGGTCGACGGGGCGCCTTTTTCTTCTTGGCGTGGTATCCAAGCATCTTCTACCCAGCGTTTTCTGCTTATCTCTTCAATATTTTCATCCAAAATTTTACCCTCTTGAATTAAAAAGGGGTTGTGATCTCTAGAACGCCTCAATTTCCAAAATAAAAACTTTTTCATTATTTAATAATCACAAATGATTTTACTAATCTTTCAAATTTGGAATTAAAAAGATTAATTATTAAAATTAATGGTGTATTTACCAAGGCCCCCGTCCAAGCAGTTTGCAAATGATTTAAAAAAGAATAATTTATAGCTAAACCAAATTTAAGATTAAGTAAAAAACTAAAAAAAGAAATTAAAAAGTTAAAGACAAAAAAAACAAAGATGCTTAAAAGACCCAGGGCAATATTGGTTTTGTTAGTCACAAAATGCTCTGCTATCCAAAAAAATAAAATAAAGGTTGTTAAAAGGCAAAAAGTGAAAATTCCGAAAATTTGAGCGAACATTTCACTTAATAATCCGGCGGAAAGAATCAAAAAAAAATTAGTGGAGCTTCTTTTGTTAAAAAAACTATTAAGAATTAAAATTATAAAAACGATATTTATAAAAGAAAAAGGCGTTGGCAAAAAAACAATTAAACCAATTTGTAAAATAAAAGCTAAAAAAATTATTAAAAAGGATAACAAAAAACGCCAAAACATAGACCTAATCCAATAAAACGTAAATTATGTTTAACTTATTTAAGTCAACTGCCGGCTTAACAATAGCACTTTGAAAAGGCTGGTAAAGTTCTTTTTGAACAGACTCGATTTGTCCTATTAACATCCCTTTTTTAATACCAGAATCTAAATTAGAAGTAACCACTTTATCTCCAGGCTTTATATTTTCAGTAAGAGGAATCATGGTTAACAATAACCGTAAATTATGTTCACCGGACATAATTCCAGAAGCCTGATCCGGATTAAGGATGGAAACAGCAATCTTGCTCTCATTATCAGTAATTATTCTTATTTGAGAATTTTTTTCTTCCACTTTAATTATTTTGCCAATTAATATGCCTTCTTCTGCTAAAACTCCCAAACCTTCTTTTAAACCATCTTTTAAGCCTTTATCAATTAAAAGAACATTGTTGATTGGGTCGGGAGCCTTGCCAATAACATTAGCCATGACAAAATTATTTTCTTTTTTTAAAAAATTGAGCGAGGACCTTAAAATTTTATTTTCATCTTGTATTTGCGCCAATTCTCCTTGTTTTATTGATAGAGAGGAAATTTTTTCTAAACATTTTTTATTTTCTTCAAAAAGATTACGGTAACTAACCCAACGCGCAAAATAATTTTTAATATCATTATTAAAAGTATAAACTCCCCGACTACCCTTCCCCAAAATAGTCTGCAAGGCTGTTTCCACAGTGACAAACCAACCTTGATAATGAAAAAAAATAACTATAAAAAAAAATAAAAAAGAAATTAAAATAACTTTTTTTTGAAACATAAAACCTGAACTTTAGCAAAAATTAGTTATCTGTTGACGAGGGCAAGGCCACGTTATTAAGCAATTCCGGGCGTTCAATTAAAAGCGCAGTGCCTCTAACTACACAAGTCAAAGGATCTTCGGCAATTCTAACCGGAATATTGGTAGCATCCTCTATTGCCTTATCCAACCCTCTAAGTAAAGCTCCACCGCCCGTTAAGACAATGCCACGTTCATGAATATCAGATATTAATTCTGGAGGGGTCGTTTCCAAAACTGATTTAATACTATCAACTATGGTCCAGACAGACCTTTGTATCGCTTCCCTTACCTCATTATCGGAAATAATGTTTTCTCTGGGCAGTCCCGTCATCAAATCTCTTCCGCGAATAGTATACTCAAAAGATTCCTCCAGCTCTTTGGCTGAACCAATTTTAACTTTTAATTCCTCAGCGTGAGTTTCACCAATCAAAAGGTTAAATTTTTCCTTAGCATAATGGATGATGTTCTTATTTAGTTCATCCCCGGCTATTTTAACAGATTTGGCAGTAACAATCCCGCTTAAAGAAATTACAGCGATTTCCGTTGTACCTCCGCCAATATCCACAACCATACTAGCCACCGCCTCTTCAACCGGTAGTTTAGCCCCAATGGCTGCCGCCATGGGTTCTTCCACAATAACAGCTCTTTTTCCCCCAGCTCCCAAAACTGCGTCTTCTACGGCTTTACGTTCTACTTCTGTGATTTCTAACGGCACGCCAATAACTACGGAAGGACGTGGAGAGAAAAAAGCACTGGTGCTAATTTTATTAATAAAATATTTAATCATTTTTTCCGTCACTTCAAAATCAGAAATAATTCCACCAGTTAAAGGCCTGGTCACCGTAATATAAGGAGGGGTTTTACCCAACATCATCTTAGCTTCTTGACCTACGGCTAAAATTTGTTCGGTACGCAAATTAATAGCAATTACCGAGGGTTCATTTATGACAATGCCTTTATCCGGAGTATAAACAAGTGTATTGGCAGTACCCAAATCAATGCCAATGTTTCTATTAAATTTTTTAATAATTTTTCCAAACATATTTTACATCAGTCGGCCTTTTCCGGTTAAAAATGACATTTCAAAAAATAACAAAGCTAAAACTAAAATACTTAAATTCCACCAATTCAAAAGATGAAAACTCTGAAAAAATAAAGCAATGGTTAAGAGTAATGCAAAAAATAAACTGTGCCTAAAAGCACGTGCTACTATTTTAAAATATGGCTCTTTATTTTTTAAAAAATAAACCCTAACAAGAAAACCCAAAATGGAGATAGTTCCGGCCAAAGAAAGGAAAAGACTTAAATAAAAGATACTTAAGCTCAAAAAACTTGCCTCAAAGGGATTAACATTAAGCACAACTAAAAACCAAGCAGCCCAACAAAGCAGGGTGGCAATAATCATGATAAAAGTATAATAACGCAAGGTCATATCCTTAGTATCTTAACGTTAATTAGCTAAAAAATCAAGGGTCTTTTTTTAGCTAATTTAAGCTCTTAAATCCGCGTGCTGACAGATACTTTTATAATCACAGTGAGCACAATTAAAAGGCGAGGGTTTAGCTGAAAATTGTGAATTTTTAATTTCTTCAATTTCTTTCACTATTTTAGATTCTATTTTGACTAAATCATCTCCTTTTCCGATAAAAGAAATTTTGGAATTATTATTTAAGTAATAAAAACTTAAAATAGAGGGTTTTTCTCTTAAAAATTGAGCGGTGGCTATTTGATAAATCAACAATTGCTCTTTAGCTTCCAAATCCAGTTGTTCATTTTTTGGAGGTTCCCCTGTTTTGTAATCAATAATCTCTACGGTCCCATCGGGCAAAGGATCTATTCTGTCTATTTGCCCTCTTAATTTATACTCACCAAATTTAATATGAAACCCCACCTCTAAAAGCTTAGGAACCTTCCATTCTGTTGTCTCATAAAATTTTCTTAAAATGTTCTTGCCTTTAGCAAAATATTCCTCTTTTTGGTGTTTATCTAAATACCAATCATCAATCCAAGCTTTTTCATACCAATCCAACAATTCCTGTTCGCCGGGTATTTTTAAAGATCCCTTATTTTTAGGAGCCGGAGTTTCAAATAAGTTACCCTGACTAACAGAATTCCTCTCTATCATAGCATTATAGAATTTCTGCAGAGTTAAATGCATAGTTTTGCCAAAACTAAAACTGGCATTGCCTTTAACAGGAATTTGCAAAATATGAGCAAAACGATATTGAAATGGACAGGTACTGAAAGTCTTTAATTGAGTAAAACTAAAATGCGTCGGTGCATATTCTTTTAAAGACGAGGAATACGCCGATTTTTTTTCTGTGTCAGGAATTATCTCTGCTTCTTTTTCTTTTCTAATTTCTATTACACCTAATTCTTGCAAAAATCTAGAGGGCTTGCGTTCGCGGCCGCTTAAACCATAATTTTCTGCCCAAGTTAAAAATAAACCTTTTTTAGCGCGCGTTAAGCCAACATAAAAAAGGCGGCGTTCTTCTTGCAGATGGCTATCTCCTTCAGGCAAAATTTCCTTAACTAATTTTTCCGGCAACTCAATAGGATCGGCACGATTAACAGAAGGAAAACGCATTTCTACCAAATTAACCAGAAAAACATATTTAAACTCCAAACCTTTAGCAGAGTGGGCTGTCATTATTTTAACCGCTTCCGGCCCGGCCATAAGTTCTTGGGAAAGAGCGCCCTCATCGCCGGATTCCATCACATAATTAAAATAATCTAAAAAATGTTTAACTAATTTTTCCGCATGCCCCCCTTCAAAACTTTCCACCAAATTATAAAATTGTTTTAAATAAATAATTTGCTTGGCCGCCGTTAAGTCCCCCGCGCTACTTTGTGCTACCAAATTTTTTAAATAACCGGATTCATTTAAAAAGGCATAAATTACCATTGTCACGTTGGCCGTTTTGGCAAATTGAGTGTGTTTTTCTACCAAAGATAAAAAGGAATCAATTTTTTTAATACCTTCTTCAGCCACCCCTAAAGAACGCGCGTTTTTTAAAGTTTCAAAAATAGACCACGTTTTCTTTTTGGCTTGATGGTTGATTTTTATAATATCCTTAGCTTCAATGTTTAAAAAAGAAGAATTTAAAATTCTAAACACGGCCGGATTTTCATGATAATTGTCCAAAAGCTTAAGATAAGCAACAATATCCAAAACCAAGTCTTGACGAAATAAACCAGAAGAGGCCAAAAACTGAAAAGGTATTCCGCATCGATCTAAAGCGACCAAAAATAAATCAGCGGCGCTATTGGAGCGGGCCAAAATTGCAAAATCATTCCAACTGACATTTTCACCTTTTTCTTCAGCTTCCAACTTGATTTTTAAAATTTTTTCCGCCACTTTTTTGGCTTCGGATTCCCCTGTTTTAGTGGAGATAATCTCTACTATTCCCACTTCATCTTTTTGAGCCACTAATTTTTTATTAATTTTTAATTTCTCCTCCAAACGATCGGGGTTATTTTTAACGATTAAATTGTAAGCGTAGTCCAAAATTTTCTGCGCACTGCGATAATTATTTACCAAAGTTATAAGATCTGCCTGAGGAAAATCTTTTTTAAAATGCAAAATATTGGAAATGGAAGCGCCGCGAAATTTATAAATAGACTGGTCATCATCACCAACTACCGTTAAATTATTAGCGGGTTCAGCTAATAATTTAATCAGCTCATATTGCGCCAAATTGGTGTCTTGAAATTCATCCACTAAAATATATTTAAACTTTTTTCTATAAGCATCTAACAACTGGGGACGTTTTTTAAACAATTGCAAAGTATAAAAAATCAAATCACCAAAATCTAAACTATTGTTATCTAATAATAGTTGGTTATAGGTGTGATAGGCACCCGCAATTTCTTGCAAGCGTTTTTTTTCACTCCCTGCGGCTGAATCTTTACCAGATAAAACAACATCGGAATCCAAAATTAAATTGTCAGCATAATCCAAGTAATCCGTTGGAGAGATCATTTCATCTTTACAACGAGAAAAATGTTTTAACAAAGCGTGGATAAATTTAGAAGGGTTGCCCAAAGGGCGGTAATAATCCAAATCAAATTTACTTAAATTTTCGCGCACCAAAAGCCAAACCTCGGTTTGGGTTAAAAGCTTAAAATCACCAGGGAGTCCAATATCCAAGCCGTGTTGTTTTAAAATTCTTTCGGCAAAAGAATGAAAAGTGTGCACCCACAAATCTAAATAACCATAAGGTAAAAGGCTATCAATCCTTTCTTCTAATTCTCCGGCGGCTTTATCAGTAAAAGTTAGAGCCAAAATTTCATCGGTTTTGGCCAGCCCGGAATCTATTAAATAAGCTAGCCTTTTGGTAATAACCGAAGTCTTCCCCGTACCTGCTCCGGCAACAATCAAAAGCGGGCCATTGCCATGAGTGACGGCTTCTTTTTGAGCGGAATTTAGTTGTGATAAATCAAGGGACATATTAACGGCCGTTTTTTTCTTTACCCCACCTAACAATTAAAGCATGGAATTCGTTGTATAATTTAACTCGGGGCCACTTTTTTAATTTATTGTATAGTTTATTTTCAAAAAATGCGCGATATTCATCATAATCTTTAAACTGTATTCCCATTTTTGCGCAAAATCTTTTGGTATAAGTATCTATAACAAAAATCGGTTTCCCCCCGGCATAAAGTAAAATGGAATCAGCTGTCTCCCGCCCAATCCCCCATAAAGACAAAAGTTCTCCGCGCATTTTTAAAACATCCTCACTTTTAAAAAAGTTTCCTAAACTACCCCCGTATTTTTTCTCTAGCCATTTGGTAAAAATTTTTATCTTTTTAGCTTTTTGACGAAAATACCCTGATGATTTCAAACATTTTTCCAATTTTGCCTGAGGACATTTTAAAATTGCCGGTAAATTTAAAAAATGTTCTTTTTTAAGGCAGTCCAAGGCTTTCTCCACATTACTCCAAGAGGTGTTTTGCGTCAAAATTGCTCCCAGAGCAATTTCTAGAAGCACATCTTTTTTTGAACCACTAATTGGCCACCAATATTGCGGACCATGGGTTTTTAACAAACGGGAAAAATTAAGATCAGAAGCTGTGGGATTGAGAGTGAAAATTTTAGACTGTTTGGTGTTGACCATAAAATCATTATATGCTAAGCCTACACTTCCTTACAACCAAAACATCCCCCGTTAACCGGAGGGATTTTTTATTTACTCTACTTCTTCTATTGCAATTTGTCCCAAGGGGTTTATTTTTGCCAAATCAATTTTAACTTTTAAATCTGGAAATTTGGCCAAGATTTTTTCCTTAGCCAATCGCATATCACCCAAATGCTGATTATATTCCGCTTCGCTTGATTCAAAGGCATCGCGGCCGCCATAAGCTCCGCAATCAGTATGATTCATTAAAATAACCTCTGAGATGTGGTGCAAACTGGTGGAAATTTCTATCTGTCTTAAAATAACATCGGTTTCTGCGGGATTTTTAGGACTCACTAAACCCTTGGCTGCACCGGCCAACGAAACAATATCGCAATCATTCAACAAATGCTTTTCTACAAGCCAATTTTTGATCGCTTCGCCAAAACGAAAATCCATGCAATGAATTATTAAGGCCTTGCAATGATGTGACATAATAAATAATTTTATTTAAATCCTTAATTATTCGTCGTCAGTTTTTATAAACTCCCCCGGCGTACGATGCGCCTTATGACGGCGCGCCACTTTAACACGAGCCATTTCTCTTTCAATTTTGGAGGTCAAAGCCGCATATTCAACGTCATTGACGTGTTTTTGTTTCATCAACTCTTCTGCTTTTTGTCTGGCCTTTTTGGCTCTATCTATGTCAATATGTTCTGCTCTTTCGGCCGTGTCTGCCAAAACCACCACTTTAAAATTGGGTTGGACCTCTATAAAACCTCCGGAAACTGCTAAAAATTCAGTTTCTTCCCCTCTTTTTATACGAGCCTCACCGGCAATCAAGGCGGAAACTAAAGGAATATGGCCTGGTAAAATAGTAATTTCACCCGTGCTAGTAGGCAAAGAAATAGCGTCAATGTCACTGGCTTTATAAGCTACACCTTCAGGAGTTGTAATTTGTAAATCTATTTTTTGCATAAAAGTTATGCTTCTTTGGTCACTTCTTCAATAGATCCTTTCATATAAAAAGCTTGTTCTGGCTTATCATCATGCTTGCCATCTAAGATTTCACGGAAGCCACGAACCGTATCAGCCACTTTTACATATCGGCCTTCGCGACCGGTAAATTGCTCAGCCACAAAGTTTGGTTGGGATAAAAATTTCTGTATTTTGCGAGCACGCGCCACGGTCAATTTATCATCATCAGATAATTCTTCCATACCCAAAATAGCAATTATATCTTGCAAATCCTTATATTTTTGCAAAACCTGCTGCACTTCGCGAGCCGTTCGATAATGCTCTTCACCAACAATATTTGGATCCAAAATAGTGGATGAGGAATCCAATGGATCCACAGCTGGATAAATGCCCAATTCTGACAAAGAACGACTCAAGACTACAGTGGAATCCAAGTGAGCAAAGGTTGTGGCGGGAGCTGGGTCAGTCAAATCATCGGCCGGCACGTAAACGGCCTGTACGGAGGTGATAGAACCCTTATTAGTTGAAGTAATTCTTTCCTGTAAGGCACCCATCTCAGTAGCCAAGGTTGGCTGATAACCCACAGCCGATGGCATACGACCAAGAAGAGCCGAGACCTCGGAACCTGCTTGAGTAAAACGGAAAATATTATCTACGAAAAGAAGTAAGTCGCGACCCTCTTCATCACGAAAGTACTCAGCCATAGCCAGGGCTGTTAACGCCACACGAGCGCGGGCTCCTGGAGGTTCATTCATTTGACCAAAAACCAAAGCGGTTTTTGAGAGCACGCCAGAATCTTTCATTTCTTTATACAAATCATTACCTTCACGAGTACGTTCACCTACACCGGCAAACATAGAATAACCACCATGTTCAGCCGCAATGTTACGGATAAGCTCTTGAATAACCACTGTTTTACCTACGCCAGCACCACCAAACAAACCAACCTTGCCACCCTTTAAAAATGGGCAGAATAAATCAATTACTTTAATACCGGTTTCCAAAACTTCGGATTTAGTGGACTGATCTTTGAAACTCGGTGCGGGACGATGAATAGGGTAGGTCTTTTTAGCTTTAGAATCACCCTTGCCATCAATTACCTGCCCAGTGACATTAAACATGCGCCCCAGTGTCTCTGGGCCAACTGGAACGGAAATTGGCGCGCCGGTGTCAATTACCTCTGCGCCTCTTTCCAGGCCATCGGTAGTGCTCATGGCCACTGTACGCACCATACCCGCACCTAAGTGCTGTTGTACCTCCAAAATTAATGTTTTACCATCGGGCATTTTAGTCTCTAAAGCAGTATAAATTTCTGGCATTTGGTCAGGAAAATAGACATCTGCCACCACACCGATAATTTGAGAAATAGTACCTTTGTTCATAAATAAATTTTTAAATTTTATTTTTTTAATATTTTATATTATCCAAGCGCCGCCGCGCCACCACTAATTTCGGCAATTTCCTGAGTAATACCGGCTTGACGGGCTTTATTAAAAGCTAAACTCAAATCTTTAATCATATCTTCGGCGGCATCGGAAGCATTGCGCATAGCCATCATACGGGCACTTTGTTCCGAAGCGGAAGATTCCAAAACTGCCTGATAAATTTGTGTCTCCACTAAGCGCGGCAGGATAACTGACAAGATTTCATCGCGATCCGGTTCAAACAAATATTCATTCAATTCCATTTCCGGTTTTGTGGAACCAGCCGGTAAATTTTTACCCAAATCAGTAATCATTTTTTCCAAATCAAATTCAGAAATTGGCAAAACCTGACGCAATTTGGCAATTTGAGTAATAGCTGATTTAAAATCTGTATAGGCTACCACCACCTTATCATACTTTTTTTCCTTGTAAGCATCAATGATCATCTGACTCACCGGCAAGACATCATTCAAGCACGGTGTATCGGGCAGATCAGTAAAAGCGGCAATTAAATTTTTATCTAAGCGCCTGATAAATTCCGATCCTTTCTTGCCAATTCCCAAAATGTCAACATTAATTTCTGTGCTTGGCTCAGCATTCACTTCTTTAATACGTTGTTTGGCAAGATTACTGGGATTCAACAACTGTTCAGCTGTTTTTTTAATAATGTTACTATTGAAACTTCCGCAAAAACCTTTATTGGAAGTAATTAAAATGATTAAGATATTTTTAACCGGACGCACTTCTAACAAAGGCAAGCTGACTTTTTGCGTCTTTGATAAATTTACAAGCAAATTCCAAGCCAATGCAGCATAAGCGCGGGTTTTAACAGCCGCGTCCACGGCTTTTCTCATCTTGGCTGCCGACACCATTTCCATGGCTTTGGTAATCTTTTTGGTATTGCCCACGGATTTAATGCGGCGTTTAATTGCTTTAGTGTTGACTGCCATAATTACTTGATAAATTCTTCACAGGCTTCTTTTAATTCTTTCTCAACCATTTCATCCCAATCCCCTTTTGCCAGCTTCTCCAGCAATGCGCGTTTGGAACGATTTACAAAATCAATAAACTTCTTTTCTTGCTCGGCCACTTCTTTCACAGTAAATTTATTAAAATAACCATTACTTACCGCATAAATGACAGCCACCTGATTGACTACCGGCATCGGGCTATATTGAGGTTGTTTTAATAATTCGGTCATTCTCTGTCCCAAATCAATTTGCTTTTTGGTTTCCGGATCCAAATCAGAGGCAAATTGGGCAAAGGCTTCCAACTCACGAAATTGAGCCATAGCCAATTTTAATTTACCGGCCACTTTTTTCATAGACTTAATCTGTGCAGCAGCGCCCACGCGAGAAACAGAAATACCCACATTCAAGGCAGGGCGAATACCTTTGTAAAATTGATCAGTTTCCAAAAAGATCTGGCCATCAGTAATGGAAATTACATTTGTGGGGATGTAAGCAGTTACATCACCGGCTTGAGTTTCAATAATTGGCAGAGCAGTAATAGAACCACCACCATTTTCTTTGTTTAATTTGCAAGCGCGTTCCAAAAGGCGTGAGTGTAAATAAAAAACATCACCTGGATAAGCTTCGCGTCCTGGTGGGCGGCGGAGCAAGAGTGAAATTTCACGATAAGCCCAAGCTTGTTTAGTTAAATCATCATAAACCACCAAAACATCTTCACCTTGGTCAGCAAAATATTCGGCCATGGCCACGCCAGCATAAGGAGCAATATATGACATTGAAGCTGGGTCTGAAGCACCGGCCACGACAATGGTGGTATATTCCATAGCGCCAGTTTCTTGCAATTTAGCAAAAATACGCGCGACTTTGGATTCTTTTTGCCCGACTGCCACATATATACATTTCATGTTCTGGCCTTTTTGATTGATAATGGTATCCACAGCAATAGCAGTCTTGCCAGTCTGGCGGTCGCCGATAATCAATTCACGTTGTCCGCGGCCAATTGGAATCATGGCGTCAATAGCTTTGATACCAGTTTGCACTGGTTGATGCACACCTTGGCGAGTCATTACGCCCGGAGCAATTTTTTCTACTGGATAAAATTGTTTGGTCTTGATTTCGCCTTTACCATCAATTGCCTGCCCCAAAGCATTTACTACTCTGCCAACCATTTCCGGTCCAACCGGTACAGACAAAATACGGCCAGTGCGTTTTACTGTGTCGCCTTCTTTAATCTTTTTAAAATCACCCAAAATCATGGCGCCGACAGTTTCTTCTTCCAAGTTCAAAGCCACACCGAATACTTCACCCGGAAACTCTAACATTTCCTGATATTGACACTTGGTCAAGCCAGACATACGGGCAATGCCATCGCCGACTTCAATTACTGTGCCAATTTCTTCCACTTGCACAGTTTTTTCAAATTCAGCAATGTGTTTTTTTAGTTCGTTTACTATAGTATTGGTAGACATAATTCAAATTTAATTACAATTTTTGTTTTAAAATATTTAATTGTGTTTTTAATGAAGCGTCTAAAATTTTATCTTCGGTTTTTACTTTCATGCCACCTAAAAGCGCTTCATCAACATTTTCTACTGACTCAGTATGTTCGCCAAAGATTTTTTTAATGTGATTCAAAGTAGTTTCAGATAATTTTCGTGCTGAAGTAATTTCTATTTCCACTACACCCGCTTGCTTTTTAGCATATTTTTCAAATTCCACAATAATCCGCGCGCCTTGTTTTAATTTGTGATATTTTACCAGCAACAAAACAAACTGCTTAATCGTTTCACGCAATCGTTCACCTTTTAAACCCTCTGTAATTTCACACAAGGCACTGGCAAATTGTTTGTTACTAATTTTTTTCTTCATAAATAAATCACTGCTGACTATTTTTTCAAATCTTTTAAGGCGCTTTCAACTAATTCTTTGTCTTTTTTATCGTTTAATTTTTCCTCTAAAATTTTCTCCACTGCCGCTACAACCAATTCAGCTGTTTCTGCTTTAAGACTAAGTAACATTTCTTCCTGTTCGATTTTTATATTGCGTTTAGCTTGCTCAACTAATCCTTCTATTTCTTTTTTAGATTTAATTTTTATTTCTCCAACCAAATTATCAGCTTCAATTCCGGCTTTTTCAATGATTTTATTAGCTTCTCCTCTAGCTTCATCCAATTTAGCACTAAATTCAGCCTGGCTTTGCGCCATATTTTCATCAATTTTTTTGGCCTTATTCAAACTTTCATCAATAATTTTTCGGCGCTCTTCTAATTGTTTGACTAAAGGTTTCAAGATCAAAAACCAGATAACCACAGCCACAATAACAAAATTAAGCAACTGAAAGGCGAATAATTGGCCATTCAAACCCAAAGAAGCGGCCACGCTTTCTTGACCTGAATTTGAAGTTTGTTCTAGCGTTGTGGCTTCTTCTTCTGAAGATGCCCAAGCGATATCAATAAAATTCATAATTTTTTTTAAAATATAGTGGATTATATTTGCTCATTCGCTCGGAAAAACAAAATTTTGTTTTTCTCTCACTCATTTCACAAATAATTCCATTTAGTTAGACCAATTTTATAACTGATCTAACTTCTTGAATTATTTCAAGGTGAAAACAACCACCAAAGCGTAAATGGCAATAGCTTCCGCAAAAGCGGCGCCAAGTAACATCGGAACAAATATTTTACCAGATGCTTCTGGGTTACGACCAATAGCTTCCATGGCTTTGGCCACCAATTTACCAATACCCAAGGCCGGAGCAATTGTACCGATACCCATGGTAAAGGCTTTAGCTAAGGCTACGACTGATTCGTGATCCATATTTTTTGACCTTTCTTAGTAATTTCCACGAGGGGGAAAAATTTTAGCCTCGCAAAGATCACTATAAATTATTTATTAATTAATTAGTTTATTTAGTGCTCTTCTTCCCCGTGTGGCGCAGTGGTCATAACTGTTAAATACACCAAGGTCAACATGGTAAAAACCGCGGCCTGAATTAAACCAACCAATAATTCCAATAACATAAACGGAGTTGGCATTATAGCTGCAAATAAAGCGGAGATGACGGAAATTAAAACTTCTCCGGCAAAAATATTACCAAAAAGACGCAAGGAAAGTGAAAGAACCTTGGCAATTTCACTGATAATTTCTATAACACCCACTACCATTTCTACCAAAGCGGCAAAAATTGCCACCGGACCGTGCTTTAAGCTTTTAATTAAACCCTTGATTTGAATAAATTTGTTTAGATGGGTAAAAACACCAACAGTAAATAAACCAAAAAGATGTGATAGAACCACTGCCGAAAGAGCCATAGCTACGGTTAAATTTAAATCGGTATTGGCTGGACGAAGTAGCATAGTATGACCCCAAGTAATACTGCCGGTACCGGGCAATAACCCCAGCCAATTAGAGAGCAAAATAAAAAAGAAGACAGAACCGGCAATAGGCAAAAAGCGTCTTGTCTTTTTTCTGTCTCCCGTCACTTGATCAAAATAATCTAAAATAACCTCCAAGAAATATTCGCAGATATTTTGTAATTTTCCCGGTCGTAATGATATTTTTCGGCGTAATGTCAGACCTAAAATCAAAAAAATTATAATCGCCAGCCAAACATTTATCATGGTGTTAGTAATGGAAATGTTTCCGAGATGGAATAAAATATCTGGTGGTAATTCCGGGATATGCATAACTAATTTGATTTATTTCATTTTTTGATATTCACCACCGTAAAGTTTGGCTTTTTTATAAACAATACTTATGGTGATTAAAAATGCCACAATTAGACAAAAGATGGTAAAGAGAGCGGAGCGACCATATTTTTCATCCAAATATCTTCCTAAAATTGCCCCCAAAACCGCCGGCAGGGCGATAGCGATTCCAAAATCGCCAACAATACGCAAAGCAAATAAATAGTATGCGCGATCGCTGGATTTTTTTTTGGGCGGTTGAATTATCATAAAACTAAGATGGCGGTATTTTACTAAAAAAAACTATTTAAGTCAAGTATTTTTTTAACTTAAATTGTGAATAAATTTTTATTTTTAGACTTTAAACAAATTACGAGTATTTTGGAATGTTGCCTCCGCCGCCTCCTTAAAAGAAATTCCTTTAATTTCAGCTATTTTTTCAATCACAAATTTAACATAGATTGGTTCATTGCGTTTGCCTCGATACGGCGGGGGCGTTAAATAGGGCGAGTCTGTCTCCGCTAAAATTTTATCTAAAGGTGTATTTTTAACAACTTCCAAAAGATCTAAACTTGGCTGAGGGTTGGTTTTTTTAGGTGGAAAATTAATAACCCCGGTAAACCCCAGATAAAAGCCCAAATCTAAATAAGCTTTGGCTTCTAACCAATTGCCGGTAAAGCAGTGCACTACTCCCCTATTTTTTAATCCACCTTTATTAATAATTTCTTGTACCAATTTAATTTGATCAGCATGAGCGTCGCGGCAATGAATAATTATTGGCAAATTTAATTCATCGGCCAAGCGGCAATGTTCAATAAAATTTTTTGCCTGAAGATTGCGCAATTCGTCTTGAGTGGTATTTTTGGGTTGATGAAAATATTCCAAACCCACTTCGCCAACAGCCACCACTTTTTTATTTTGGCCCAATTTAAAATATTCAGCAAAATAAAAAATTTCTTGACGGCTAGTAAAACTTATCTCTTCTTCATCTATCTCTTGTTCAGTTAAGTGGACAGGATGCAAGCCAATCGCCGCCCAAACTCCTGTATCATAATTATTAGCGAACTCCACAGCTCTTTCACTGGTGCTTTTTTGTGAACCAACCACTAACATCCAAACATCTTCCGCTAAAGTGCGCTTGATTATTTCATCGGTTTCTCCTTTATAAGCATTAAATTGAACATGACAATGAGAATCAAAAATCATATTGATTAAATTTTCTTTGTTACAAAATACTCTGAATTTGTTTTAAAGCCGCCGGCAACAGCGGCCAAAGAATGCTGGAAATTTTAATAAGCGATGTAGCTACATTGGATCCCGCTAAAGAAGCGGACAGCCATTCGCTAAAAGGAAATTTGCTGATAAAAAATAAAAATAACCCTAAAGACAAAACTCCCTCGGCTAATCCTAAAATTCCCCCTAACAATCTATTGATAGTACTTAAAAACGGAATAATCTTTATTACATTAAATATCTTTTCAATGAGCCAAAAAACAAAACCCACCAAACGATTGGCAATAAAGAAAAGTAAAATAAAAACTATGAATTTAACCAAATTGGAATTGCCACCGGTCATTGACCATACCCAACTGGCAATAGGCTCGTAAAAATGACTGCTTAAAAAAGCACCCACAAAAGTTCCTATCAAGGCACCTAAGGTATGAATAAAACCAAACCACAAACCAAACAAGGTAAACCCGCCCAAAATTATTAGTAGAATAATATCTAAGTGGGACATATAAATTTATAAATTTTAATTTTTAAAATTATAACATCCTGGGAAAAATTGGTTCGCCTTTTTGAATTTTTGTGCCAACTGGCAAACCGCCCCAAATTTTAGCCTTGATTAAAGTTTTTTCTTTTTCTTTAAGTGGGTCTAAACCTAATTGCAACCAAACTTTCTCCGCTGTTTCAGGCATTATTGTCAATAAAAGCCAGCCAATTTGCCGCAAGGACTCCAGTAAATTATACATCACATCTTTTAATTTTTTTTCATCTGTTTTGGCCAAATCCCAGGGCTTTTGTTTTTCTATAAGCCGATTGGATTCGTCAACTACTTTCCAAATTTCATCTAGCGCCTCATCAAAAGCATAATTATTCATCTTTTTTTCAAAATTATTCCAGACATCAATTTCACATAACTGATCCAGCCCTTCAGCTGCAACACTGGGCTCTGGCACTACTCCGGCAAAATATTTTTCCGTCATGGAAAGAGTGCGATGTAAAAGATTTCCAAAAACATTGGCTAAATCATTATTATAGTGTTCCTTTAAATGCACCAAAGAAAAATCGCCATCTTCGCCAAATTTAATTTCACGCAAAAGAAAATAGCGGATGGCGTCTAAAGGATAAATTTTAGACAGCTCCACAGGATCAATTACATTACCCAAGGATTTGCTCATTTTTTCTCCATTAACAGTAAAAAAACCATGAGCATACACTGTCGTGGGCAAGGGTAACTCGGCGGATAACAACATAGCCGGCCAAATGACAGCGTGAAATTTTAGGATATCCTTTGCCATTAAATGCAAATCCGCCGGCCACCACTTTTTAAACATTTCTTCATCCTGCCCATAACCGGCTGCGGTTAAATAATTTATTAAAGCATCAAACCAAACATAAATGCCATGAGTTTTATCCAAGGGAAAAGGAATACCGCATTTTAAATTAGGCCTAGAAATACTGATGTCGTTTAAATTATTGATGTAATTAACAACCTCGGCTCTTCTTTTTTCCGGACGGATAAAATTAGGATTGTCCTCTATATGTTTTAAAAGCGCCTGGCGATAATTGGTTAGACGAAAAAAATAATTTTCCTCGCTGATTTTGCGCGGCTCTTTTAAATGATAGGGGCACTTGCCGTCTACCAAATCTTTTTCTGTCCAAAAAGCTTCGCAAGCATCACAATACAAACCTTCATAAGTGCCTTTGTAAATATCGCCGCGAGCATTTACTTTATCAAAAAAAATTTTAACAGCCCTGTGATGCCGTTCTTCCGTAGTGCGAATAAAATAATCATTAGTAATATCCAATTCATCCCAAGTTTCTCTCCAACGAGCACTCATCTCATCTAAATACTTTGGCAAATCATCCTCGCCTTTGGCTTTAGCCGCTTCCCAATTTTTCTGGCTATTTTCATCTGTACCTGTCACAAACAAAACTTCATCGCCTTTTAAACGGCGGTAGCGAGCAATCGTATCGGCGGTTAAAGTTGTGTAAGCATGGCCAATGTGCGGCAAACCGTTAACATAATAAATAGGAGTAGTGAGGTAAAATTTTTCCATAATTCAATTTTTTAATTTTCTATCACAACGACAAATTCTCCTTTAAGAGAACCCGCATTCAATAAATCTGCAATGTTGACAACAGTCGCGCGATAGATAGTTTCAAATTGTTTAGTTAATTCGCGGCAAACCACAATTTTTTTATTGGATTCAAAATTATTTTTAATGTCTTCTAAAGTTCTTAAAATACGATGAGTTGATTCATACAAAACGATCGTATTCTTAATTACAGCCAATTCTTTAAAAAATTTTTCACGTTTATTTTTCAAAGGGGGAAAACCGGCAAAATAAAATTTATCCGTTGAAAAACCAGAGATAGATAAAGCGGCAATAAGCGCAGATGGACCTGGCATGGGGACAATTTTAAGATCTGAATTATTTTTAATTAAAAAATCAATCAATAAATTACCCGGATCGCTGATTCCGGGTGTCCCGGCATCGGTTATTAAAGCCAAATTTTTTCCGTTCTCCAATAAACCCAAAACTTCTTTAAATCTTTTTTCCGGACTGTGCTGGTGCAAACTTAAAGTTTTGGTAGTAATACCAAAAGGACTTAAAAGTTTTTGCGAATCACGCGTGTCTTCACAAAGAATATAATCAACATCCTTAAGTGTTTCCAAAGCGCGCGCCGTAACATCTTTTAAGTTGCCAATGGGAGTAGCCACTATATATAAAATGCCGCTATTCATAGCGGTATTATTATATCTTAAAATTGGCTTAAAAGCAAACGAATTAAGATAGTTTTTACTCTCCCAAACTAATTGCCTGCACAGGACATGCTTCCGTTGCCCCTTTAATCATTTCTTCTGTGTCTCCCGAAGCATTTACTGACTCAGCCTTAACTCCACTCTCATCCCATTTAAAAGACGTAGGGCAAAGTGCGATGCAAACCCCGCAACCAATACATTTATCTTTATCTACAACTGGTTTCATAAATTTAATGATAATTTTTAGGCTCCAAAATATTTTTCTTTATAAAATCTAATTAGCTCTTCAATAGCGGGAAGGGTTTCCGGATTACCAATACCTACCTTTAATTTTTTTTGCACTTCTTCTAAAGTTGTGGCCCCGTCCAACACGGCTTGTTCAATATCTTGATCGGTAATCTTTAATTCTGGATCAATTATGCGACCACCTTCTATTATTACGCGTTCATGCTGTCCAGATTTATGAAAATAATCGTTAATAGCGGCCCTCAAAGCCTTATCTCCTAAAACCGAACAGTGTACTTTACGCGCCGGAAGACCCCCGAGTCTTTCCATAATATCTTGAGGTCTAATTTTCAAGGCCTTTTCAATTTTCATGCCGCCATTTTCCGTAATCATTTCACTTAAAACAGAGGTGGAAGCAATAGCGCTGCCACAGCCAAAGGTACGCCATCGACATTCTTGTATCTTATCTTCTTTGGTATCAATTTTAATCCATAAAACCATTTCATCGCCGCAAGCAGGAGAACCCACGCGTCCCACTCCGTCGGCCTTAAACTTATCCTCCTCATCAGTTTTCATAAAATTGCGCGGATTAAAAAAGTGGTCTTTTACCTTATCAGTATAAAACCAAGTTCCTCCCGCCGAGGAAAATCCATCAGTTGTTGGTTGATTAGACATATTAGTTCATTTTTTATTAGGTACAATTACACAACACGCCCTTTTATACTCAGGGTGTTTTCTTGTTTTTTCCTCTTTTAAATTTAACCTCACCGGAGACATTTCTCTTAATTTCTCTACAATGGGGGGTAAATTTTTAATTAAAAAATCCATCTCGGCTTTGGTGTTGCAATGGCCCAAAGTAAAACGCAAAGAACCGTGGGCAAATTCGTAAGGCAAGCCAATGGCCAAAAGCACATAGGAAGGCTCAAGGGATTCGGAATTGCAAGCCGAACCGGTGGCCGCTTGTACCCCAATTTCATCTAAATACAAAAGCATGGCCTCACCCTCAATATCCAAAATACTTAAATTTAAATTATTTGGCAATCTTTTAAGAGGATGACCATTTAATTTTAATTTGGAAATTTTTTTGCTCAAACCTTTCCAAAGATAATCGCGCAAATCTGTCAAACGTTTATTTTCTTTTTCTTTATTGTCTTGCGCCAATTTTAAAGCCTCAGAGAGCCCCACGATTCCAGCCACATTCTCCGTGCCTGACCTTAATCCAAATTCTTGTCCTCCGCCAAAAACTAAGGGCTGTATTTTAAAACCCTTCTTTTTATATAAAACTCCCACACCTTTGGGCCCATAAATTTTACTGGCATTCAAAGTCAAAAAATCAACATGCAACCTATTTACATCCAAATCCAAAGTTCCGGCCGCCTGGCAAGCGTCGGTGTGAAACAATACCGGTGATTTACCTTTTCTATGAATTTCATTATACTTTTTTATCGCCCTGCCAATTTCCGCAATCGGCTCAATGGTGCCTATTTCATTATTGGCATACATTATGGTCACTAAAATTGTTTCCGGTTTAATGGCGGCGATAATTTTTTCTGGTGTCACTAAACCAAATTCGTCTACAGGAAGATAAGTAACAACAAAACCCTCTTTTTCCAATTGCCCACAGGCATATAAAACAGCATGATGCTCTATTTTTAAAGTGACAATATGATTACCAAAAGATTTATTGGCTCGCGCCGCTCCCAAGATTGCCAAATTGTCTGATTCTGTGCCTCCACCGGTAAAAATAATTTCTAAGGGATTACAACCTAAAATGACGGCCACATCCTTTCTGGCAACAGAAACAGCTAAATTAGCCCGACGTCCCAAAGCATACAGGGAGGAAGGATTGCCAAATTCTTTGGTAAAAAAAGGCAGCATTTTTTTAGCTACTCTTTCATCCACATAAGTTGTGGCGGCATGATCTAAATAAATTTGTTTAAGCATAAATTCAAACACTTTAAAAAGGTAAGGTTAAATTAACAGCATTTGATCCTGCCAAAGATTCGGGAACAGAAAAATTTACTGGAAAAGGACGTTTGGTTTGGCTTTGCAAATCGGGATAAAATAATTGTTTATTATTTTTACCATATTCATAAAGATTTCTTGTAATCTTAACGTCATCCAAACAATATTTTTCTATTTTTTCCCACTCCCCTTTTTTAAACCAGTCTACCGCTTCTAACCCGTTGCCGCTTTTGGCCAACCCCAAAGTTGCTTTAGCCAAATCATTAAGTTTTAAACGAAATCCTAAAACTTTTTTTATTTCCTCCAACATATCTAATTGAGGAAATTTGTTTAAATCGCCGGGATAATAATTATTCAACACCGGAAGATCAAAATAACGGCTGTTATACCCGATTATTCTGTCTGCCTTTTCCAATAACGGCCACAAATTAATTAATTCCGCTTCTTTAAAAGCAGAAAATTTATCATCGGCGTAATTATAAACACAGACCAAAGAAACTTTTAACTTGTCATGATTACCCTGGCCAACATCCAAAAAAGTATTTTGTGTTTCAATATCAATTACTATTTCATTTAACATAGTCTAATAAATATACAATAAAATTAAACGTTTGGCAACAGACTCTAGTACTGCATAACCGTACGCACCTCTTCCATCTCCTCTGGTTTTTTAGCCAAAATCTTTTCAATATTATAAGTTCCCAGCCGTGGCATCTCCAAAAAACCTCGCATAGCCGCCTGCGCCAGCCAACCGGACTCAACCCAATCAAAAAGCCATTCATCGGTGTACTTGGGATTATTTTGAGAAATGCCTGCGCCAATGGTTTTTAACCACAGACGATTAAATTTTTCTTGGGAGCCAATGGGCGGAGCCATAATAATGGGAATACCTAGAGCCGGATAAAAACTTAATTCGCTTGGTTTAGTCCATAAAACATCAGTCTTTCTCATGCATTTGCTAAATTCTTTAAAATAATTTGATTTGTTAGTAGAATATAAAATTTTTATTCCTTTTTCTCCCTCTAATTTATTATCTTTAATGATCTCTCCAAAATATTTTTTAACAGTAGAATGAGTACCGGCCACCAAATTAACAACTATTTTCCCAGAAGAAATTTTTTCCCTTAAACTCTTCACGATTTGACTGGCAATTTCTCTTTGAGCGCCCGCTCCACCCACAGCAAAAGTTAAGGTTAAAGGATGATCCGGCCGCGCATGAAAATTAGTTAGTCCAAGATGCTTAACCACGGTTTGCCCATAACGCCAAAAATAACGCCCACGCGGATCCAAATTAATTAGACGATGACTTAAATCATGTTTTAAAACCTTCAATTGCGGACCGCCTAAATTTTCTGCCGGCAAAGGAAAGCCGGTTAAAAAAATTCTTTCGGGTTTTACACCGTAAAGCTTTAACCGCTCCACTACGCGATAACACGGGGCAAAATAATTAATACGACTTTCCTTAGCTTTATAATCAACCCAAACTCTGGCAATATCAGCATCACAAATTATGCAATAAATCTCTCCTTGATAATTATAATGTTCGGCCATAAAAGCCACGGCAAAAAAACTAGTCACCAAAGGACGTGGATTTTTATTTAATTTATCAATTAAATCTTTGCCCCAATTTTTATGTTTAATCATAAATTCTATCTCCCTCAATTGCAAACTCGGTTCAGATAAATCTCTCTTGGGATAAAAATCGGGGATGCTTTGCAATTTATCATAAAGATCAAAAATGGGCTGACCCACCAGGGGTACCTTAGTTAAACGAGATATAAATTCATAAAAATGACGGGTGGTTTCCCAAATTTTTTTATCCGCTTCCGGAATTCCTTTATAATTATTGGCATTAATTATCCCGCGAAAAGATTCACCGACTAAAGGATAAGCGGCTCTTTGATGTCCATAACCCATATCTACTGTGACAACCCAAGGATGATTGTTTTTTCTTTTTGGCATATTAATTTAAAATTGAAACAAAATAAGATCGGGAGCGCCTATGATTACTCCCTATCCTAGCTGAGAAAAAAATTAAGCCAATTTATTTTTTTATTTTTAGCCATTTTCTTAGCGTAAAAGTCCGCCAATTTTTATCGATTTCTTAAAGAAATTTTTTTGCCAGAACGTTTGGCGTGCTTTCTTTGGGCTAATTTCATCTTTTTATTCATATTGATAAATTTTAATTAAATAAATTATCTTTGATACACCCCCATCAATGTCGCTTGATCTAAAATATGAGCTTGCATACTTTTCTCCAGGTCTTCTTTAATTGTTGTAATAGGCAAGTCAAGTATAGCATCTAAAGCATATAATTTAAACTGATAATGAAGCAAACCTTCCAAACTTTATTATTTTATCCCGCAAACTTTTTTTAACGCCGCGATGTCACCATCGGTCAGTTTATCATTGCGGCCTTCATTCAGACGATACATTATAGCTTTAGAATCATCCAAATGATCCAGTCCCAAGGCATGGCCCAATTCATGTTCCAAAACTCTCACTAAGCTGGCCTTATCATCAAATTGATAGATATTTATTTCCGTACCTTTCAAATCACTTTTATATTCTCCTTCTTGAAATTCCTCTCCGCGTTGTTGTCCAATATTATTATATTTATCAACGGTCAAATTCAATTCATAGGCCAATTGATTTAAAACATTAACCACCGCGTTAATATCATCAACCAAAAAATTTAGATTATCTTGAGCCTGATTTATCTTTTTCACTTCGGCGTTAAGTTCCTCTTGCTTATTTGTAAGTAAATCATATTCTTTATCCGGAGCTCCGTCTTTTTTATTCCAAAAATCTATTTGACTTTCAAAACCTTTTTTTTCTGCTTCAAAATTTTTAATCATTAAATCTAAATTTGCTTTTTGGGTATTATAAGAATCTAACAAACCGGCGTATTTTTTCTTTAAAGCCTCGTAAGTTCCCTGATCATCTGTAATAGTTATGCCTAATTTTTGCAATTTTTGAGTTGCTTCTTGGCGATAATCATAAACCAAATTTATAGTTAAAGTGCCGCTAGTTGCAGACTCGAATAAATTTCTATTAACAGATTTTTCCCAAAGGCTTTCTGCTTGATTTAACGCGCTTAAAAAATCTTTTTGACTGATATTAAAAAATTTATCAAAATTACCCAAAGAATAAGTGATGGGACGGCTACAGGGAAAAAACTTACTTTCTAAGCGCAGATAAATTTGCCACAAGGGATTTCTTAAAAAATAAACCAGACCAACTATAATAATCAGAGATAAAAGTGAACCGAGTAAATTTAAAAAACGGCGTATCATAAAATGTTTTTTAGTATCGTGAATATTTTTACCATAGTTAAAGATTTTGATGGCTTATTAAATTATATCATATTTTGGATTTTTTTAAGTTATTTGATATATTTAAGAAAAGTCTAAATAAAAAGCCCACTCGAGTAGTCTCGAATGGGCAAACGGTCTAAAAGTTAGTTTTTAGTTTCAATTTAATTAAAGATCGATTTCCTGACTAGTATCAATTTTTAAGCTCTTCAACTAAGGAGATTAAAAGAGATACCCAATCTTCCAAACCAGGAACATTCGCACATTCCGCAGTATCTAGAAGTCGCAAACAAACTCCATCAATATCTTGTGGCGGAATATTCATTTCCCACAAAATACGCACAAGATCTTTCCCTACCACAAGAATGATACTACAGTACAAGCCAACTAGAGCACTCTCAAAAGGATAGTTTTTCATTAACATGTCGGTAGTCTCTTCAACACGCCGGAGAATGACCTCGTGAGCAGGCTTCTTGGTTACAGAATCCATGTGATTCTCCTCGTTTTATGGCAAGGTTATGGAACTACATCCATCTCACCATAATTACACTTTCTTGTCAAGTAAAAATAAACAAAAAATATGTCATCCTTGATCCCCTATCCTAAAAAGTTAAAAAAACTTTTATTCCAAATTAAAGAGGATGGTTTTAAAAATCTGTATATCTTGTGTGACTTTGATCGAACTCTAACTTACGGATCTGTTGACGGCGTTAAAACCCCTTCAATTATCTCTATGCTTAGGGACGGCCAACACTTAACCAAAGATTACGCACCCAAGGCCCACGCTTTGTTTAACAAATATCATCCGTTGGAAACAGATCCGAAAATTTCTCTGGCTGAGAGAAAAGAGGCCATGCAAGAATGGTGGGAAAAACACAACAAATTATTGATTGAATCGGGATTATCTAGAGCCGATCTGGAGGATATTGTAAAAAAAGGCTCAATTAAATTTAGAAAAGGTGTTCCAATTTTTTTAGATTTTCTTTTTCAACACAAAATTCCTTTGATTATTTTTTCTGCCAGTGGTTGCGGCGAGGCCATTCAACTTTTTTTCCAAAAAATAAAAAAAGATTATCCCAACATTGTCTACATTGTTAATAAATTTAATTGGAACAAAACCGGCCGTGCTATTTCCACCAAAAAACCGATAATTCACAGCCTAAATAAAGATAAGACTATTTTAAAAAAACTACCCAAGGTTTATTCACTAATTAAAAATCGGCGCAATGTTATTTTATTAGGCGACAGCGTGGGAGATTTAGGAATGACTGCAGGATTTAAATATGCGCATTTATTAAAAATAGGATTTTTAAATTTTGATTACAAAAAACTGAAAAAAGAATACGAAAAAAAATTTGATCTTATTTTAGAAGAGGATGCAGATTTTAAAGAAATAAATAATTTAATTGAAAATTGGTAAAATTTTAAAAAAACAAAATAACAAAAAATCCGCTTTTAAGCGGATTTTTTAAACTGCTAAAATTATTTGGAATTTTTACGGGCAAAACGCAAACGATCATTTTCTGTTAAAAACTGTTTGCGCAAACGAATGCTTTTAGGCGTAATTTCTAAGTATTCATCTTCAGCCATAATTTCCAAACCGCGTTCCAAAGTTAATTCCATTGGTGGTGTAAATTGAATGGCCATGTCGGAATTGGAAGAACGCATATTGGTAAGATGTTTTCCTTTAATGGGATTGACTGTCATATCTTGTCCTTTAGCAGTGTTACCAATAACCTCGCCTTCATAAACGTCTGTATTGGCCCCGACAAACAACACGCCGCGCTCTTGTAAATTGGATAAAGAATAGGCCAAAACCTTGCCGGTTTCGCCAGAAACCATAGACCCAACGTCGCGTTTAGAAATTTCTCCAACGTAAGGCTTGAAGCCAACCATTTCACTGCACAAAATACCTTCTCCACGAGTATCAACAATAAATTCCGAACGATAGCCAAGCAAGCCACGAGTAGGAATTTCATAAATTAAACGAGTGTGATTTTGTTCTGGATTCATTGACTTCATTTGCCCTTTTCTTTTAGACATCTTTTCTATTACCGTACCAACACATTCCGGCGGTACATCAATAGTCACCTCTTCAAACGGCTCGCATTTTACTCCATCAATTTGTTTGATAATTACCTGAGGCTGGGAAACTTGAACTTCAAAACCTTCGCGACGCATATTTTCTAACAAAATAGCCACATGTAATTCACCGCGCCCATTAACTTTAAAAAAATCAATGGCGGAAAAATCTATTTTTAACCCCACATTAACTTCCAATTCTTTTTCTAAACGTTCTTTAATTTGACGGCTAGTGACATACTTTCCTTCTTGCCCGGCAAAAGGAGAATTATTGACTAAAAAGTTTAAAGAAATTGTCGGTTCATCAATTTTAATCGCCGGTAACAATTCTTGATTTTGCTCGGCACAAATAGTATCACCAATATAAATTTGAGGTAGACCGGCAATCATTACAATATCTCCGGCCACAGCTTCCATAACTTCCTTACGAGTGACACCCTCAAAAGTGAATATTTTGTTGACATAGCCAGAAATGATTTCTCCGTCTTGTTTCTTAATAAAAACCTTATCTCCATCTTTTAAAGTTCCTTGATAAATTCTGCCAATACCTAAACGACCCAAATAATTATCATAGGCCAAATTAAAAGGCTGGAAAGTGAAAGGCAACATTACATCTGCTTTAACCGGAGGAACTTTGGTCAAAATGGCATCTAAAAGAGGGCTTAAATCAGTTGATTCATCTGTTAATTTCATCTTGGCAATCCCCTGTTTAGCAATGGCAAAAACAGTTGTAAAATCCAGTTGTTCATCTGTTGCTCCTAAATCCATAAAAAGTTCCAAAACCTTATCATGTGTCCACTCTGGTCTGGCGGCCGGTTTATCAATTTTATTGATTACCACAATTGGTTTTAAACCTAATTCTAAAGATTTTTTTAAGACAAATTTGGTTTGAGGCATTGGCCCTTCCTGGGCATCCACAATTAAAAGAACCGAATCGATAGAACGCAAAACACGCTCTACCTCGGAACCAAAATCCGCGTGTCCGGGAGTGTCCACAATGTTGATTTTGGTACCCTTATAAAACACACTGGTATTTTTTGAGTAAATAGTAATACCACGCTCCTTTTCCAGAGCGTTAGAATCCATGCTTATTTTTTCATCCGTCACCATGCCTGTTTGACGCATTAGAGCATCGGTCAATTTGGTTTTGCCGTGATCTACATGCGCAATAATGGCGATATTTCTAATTTCCATATAATATGCAGATTATACCAAAAAGAATGCCTTTAGTCAAGGTTGGCTAAAAAGATAAAAAATAACAGCCTTTAAAGCTGCTATTTTTACAACTCCGGGACAGGGATTCGAACCCCGATATACAGCTTCAAAGGCTGCTGTCCTACCATTAGACGATCCCGGAATAAATTCTGCGTCCGCTCTTTCGCAGACTCAGAATAACATTAATTTTAAACCTTCAGATACTTTCTCATAGCCAAACCGGCGGAAACAAAACTTAAAATAATCAATCCCACCAATTCCGCCCCAAAAAACCAACCGAAATTACCCACAAAATAATTTCGCAAACTAAAACCGCTACCTTCAAAAAATTTGACCAAATACGGATCAACAAAATATGTTGAGCTAAAAACCACTCCTAAATTTATTAACCAAGCCACTAAGCTAATAAAAATCATCTCCACTAAAAAGGGCCAACGCACAAAGGAGTTGGTGGCTCCTACCAATTTCATAATACCAATTTCCTCCCCATGCATAATAATGCTCAAACGTATCACATTAAAAATAATCAAAAACGCCACAATTGTCAAGATGATTCCCAAAATAATGCCAATTTGTTCGGTTTTTTCCGTTAAGGAACTGATTTTTTGAATTACCGGGCCGTGGTCATCAAAAGTCTTATTTTCTATCAAAGCACTGTATTCTGGTACGTCTACCTCTTTCATTATCTCTTCATAATCCTTGGTATTCTGAGCGTGGATTACCAAAACCGCCCCCAAAGGATTTTCACCCAATTCCCCCAAAGCCGCAATCACCCCTTCATCATTTTGATGTTTAGTTTTAAACTCTTCCAGCACTGTTTTTTTATCTTTATAAATAAGGTTAGTGACAAAAGAATTTTTTTCTAAAATTGATTTTATTTCTTGAATTTTTTCATCAGCGGCAACTGGTTTAAAAATTAAACTCATATCAATTCTTTCTTGCACCAAATTAACAGCCATATTGGTAATGCCGCGAACCAAAAAAACCACATCTACTGAAATTAAAGTTGTCACCAAAACCAAAATAGTAATTAAAGACAGGCCTAAATTTCTCCAAAAATTTTGCCAGGCAAATTTGATGATACGTGAGAAAAAAATATACATAAAAAACAAAAAATTAAATTACATATTTCCCTTTTTCTTGATCGTTGACAATCATTCCTTGATCCAAAGTGACTACACGGCGACGCAACATATTAACAATTTCCCTGTTATGCGTCACTAACACCACGGTCACGCCCAGCTCGTTAATTCTTTTTAAAATTTCTATCACCTCGTGAGTATTTAAAGCATCCAAATTTCCAGTGGGCTCATCAGCTACAATTATCTTTGGCGCGTGGACTAAAGATCTGGCTACCACCACTCTTTGCTGTTCACCGCCCGAAAGCTGACCGGGATAACGACCGGTTTTTTGACTTAATCCCACAATATCCAAAACCTGCGGTACTACTTTATTAATACGTTCAGAAGGTGTGCCGCAAACCTGCAACGCAAAAGCTACATTTTCAAATACCGTTTTCTTTTCCAATAATTTAAAATCTTGAAAAATAACACCGATTTGACGGCGCAAAATAGGAATTTCTGTTGAGCTTAATTTGCTAACATCCCAACCATTAATGGAAATTTCTCCCTGCGTTGGTTTTTCTTCGGCGATCATCAATTTTACTAAGGTGGTTTTGCCCGTACCGCTTTGCCCTACAATAGAAACAAACTCACCGGGTTCTATTTGCAAATGGATATCTTTCACTGCCGCCACATCCGGGGGATAAATTTTACTGACATTTTTAAAATAGATCATAGGAAAAACTTTATCCAAAGCCGATGGTGGGACTTGCACCCACGACCCACGGTTTACGATACCGTTGCTCTGCTAACTGAGCTACATCGGCCCAAAGCGGGTAACGGGAATCGAACCCGTCTTTCATCCTTGGGAAGGATGCATAATAGCCACTATACGATACCCGCGGCCCGATAAAGAATTAACCGCGAGGTTTAAATACCCAAACCCGCGGTTAATTCTTTAATTTTTATTTTAAATTTTAATCCATTTTCTTATTTTGGCATTTTTAAACAACTCTTCTAAATAATCCTGAAAACCAGCCTTAATCAAAATGTGACTCGCGTGCCATTCGGTTTCTTTCTTATCATTTAATCTCTTTTCTTCTAATTTGATAATATGATAACCAAATTGCGTTTTTACCAAATCACTAATTTCTCCCGGGGACATTTTAGATACCACATCTTCAAATTCTTTAATCATGACACCTGTACCAAACCAACCTAAATCACCGCCCTTGTCTTTAGTGGCATCCTCCCCAAACTCTTTGGCTAAATCAGCAAAAGATTTTTTCCCTTCTTTAATTTGTTTTAAAACTTCCTCGGCTTTAGGCTTGGCTTTTTCCTCCATTTTTTGTCCCACACTTTCAGAGACAGAAATTTTTTGCGCTAAAAGATAAGGACGAAGCATTTGCAGTTTGAATTTATCAACTGTCCAACCGTATTGATCGCTTACATATTTACCTGCTTCTGTTTCCGAACTAAAATTTTGAATAAAATTTTGATATTCTTTATCTATTTCCTCACCGGTGACGACAATATTATTTTCTGCCGCCATCTTTTTTATAACCGCGTTATGAGCTAACATATCCCAAACATATTGATTAAGTTGCTCATCAGTTGGTTTGGCCTGAGCGGCGTCCAGAGTTGAATAATATTGTTTCACTGCCCGCAGATTATCAATATACTCAACATAGGAAACACGCGTACCATCTACAAAACCGGCCGGCAAGCCAATGTAACGCGCTACGCCCAAGGTAAAAGAATCCGTAGATAAATTCTTTTCTGCTCTATAACAAACAAAAGAAACAATTAAAATTATTGCCAAAAAGGCGGCTGCACCCAACCCCCAAAGGGCATACTGATAAACCGGGCGTTTATTTTTTTCTTGTTCTGTTTTTTTTTCCTCCAGGGAGTCTATTTGATTTTCCATAAAAAATTAATTATTCTTGGGCGCGAAAAAATATCTCCACCACAAGATCATATTTGAATTATTTTCTTCTCGTTTTTCTTCATTATTATTTTTTTCAGTAGTCTTTTGCAATCCACCGGCAATAATCACCACCTGTTCACCCGGTTTAGCCAAACCAAAATTTAATCGTGCTTCTTTTTCTGCTTCGTTGTCTCCTTGTAAATTATTAAGAAAATCCAAAGTTTTTAATTTCTGACCCTCTAAACGAATTCTTTCCTCCTGCATGTCCTTTATTTCTTTTCTTATTTGATAATCCCGCCAAAAAGAACGCAGAAAACCAATTAAAAATAAGATTAAAAAAATACTTACCACAACTATAAAAAGTCGGTTCTTTCCAATTTTTCCCGCCAAAGACCTTTTTTGCATAGCTTTAAAATTATACCATTTCTTTGAGTTTTTTGTCTACTAATTCTTTAATCTTATTTAGCTGTTCTTTGGGCTGATGAGATATAAAATTAAAAATATCCTCTAAATTATAACCGGAACGGCTGTTTTCCTTTAATTGCTTCTGTTGCAAAAGAGTAATTGTCTCTGTCACCTCGGCCGGTTTTTTGACCGCTAAAATTTCTAAATTTTTCTTGTCGTCATTGGTTTCTATCACAATCTTGCCATAGCGCAGAATTGTGGGCCAAAAGCCTTTAATTTTATAAGAAACGCTTCTGATGTTGTAAAAACCCAAATCAGTGACGGTTTTATTTAAAAGCCCGTGCTGTTCCATTTTTAAAATCCTTCCGGTAGAAATTAGGGTCACATTTTTACGCCAAAAAAATAAACCGCGCACTAAAACTAACAAACCCACAACCAACAAGGCAATAAAAATGCCCACGCCCCACTTGCCCCAGGAAAAAAGAACAAACATAAAAAAGAAAGGTGCGGCGATAAAAATAAAAACCAATAGCCAGTGCCAAAAATAAGTAAGATAATACCGGCGTATTTTTTTAATGATTTGTTCACGTGGGTGTAAAATGATGGACATATTATATTTTTACCAACTCCTCCCTTATAACCTTTCTATCATCCCAAGGTAATTTTTGGCCACCCCCAACACAAATGGCTTGCTCCGATCCTTTGCCGGTGACCAAAACCAAATCCCCTTCCTTTGCCAGTTGCAAAGCCTTTTTAATAGCCTCACGCCTATCCAAAATTTTAAACAAATCCTGCCCTTCTATTTTGCTTTTTTCGCTTGCTCCTTGTGCTACCTCTTCTATAATTTGCTCGGAATCATCATCATAGGGGTCTTCATTGGTCACAATTACTATCTGCGCATTTTCCCCGGCCAGACTACCCAAAACAGGCCGCCGCGCTACATCCCTACCACCACCAGCCGAACCTAAAACATGAATCAAACGCTTATGAGGAATCATTTCTAAAATTTCATAAAGAGAGGCCAAGGCTTTGGGTTCAAAGGCATAATCAACCAGCACTTTAAAATTCTGTCCTTCGTTTATAAACTCCTGCCGGCCGGGAATGTTTTTCATCGCTCCGGAAAATCTTTTAATTTCCTCTAAGCTTAATCCCAAAACTTTGGCCACAGTAATGGCACATAAAGAATTATAGATATTCATTTCGCCTAAAAGAGGCAAGACAAAATCAGTTCCCTTAACAGTAAAAGAAATTTGTTCTCCCAAGGGCAAAGGTTGCACAGCAATAATTTTTTCTTTAACAGGCAAGGAATTTTCTTTTAGTCCAAAAGTAATTTTTTCATCAGCGGGAAAATTTAAAAAATATGAGGCGTATTCATCATCGCCATTAACAATAATGGTTTTGGCTGGAAATATTTTTTTGCGATAAGTTTTGGTTAAAGCGGCAAATAATTTACCTTTGGCCTTTTGATAATTTTCAAAACCGCCATGCGCTTCTATATGTTCCGGATACAAATTGGTTAAAACAACAATATCATAATCTATATCCAAATGCCGATACTGTTCTATGCCTTGGGAGGTTGTCTCCACAATAGCCACCTGACAATCAGCATCTACCATGCGGCGTAAAAAATTTTGTGTAGCAAAACGCCCCAACATTGTCATTTTTTTATCATTTAATTTTTCCCACTCACCAACTTTAAAAAAAACCGTGGAGGTAACTCCCACCTTCCAGCCAGCCGCTTCTAATAATTTGGCCAAAAGATAAACCGTACTGGACTTGCCGCCCGTGCCCGTAACACCCACCACAATTAATTTGCGCGAAGGGTACCCATACCACAAAGCCGCCAGTTTGGCCAAGACAAGATGATATAAGCGAATTAAAAATCGTGGCGTAAATTTTTTTATTAATGATTTCATTATTTTATTTTTTTAAACACTCTTAATATCCTTACCCAAATAAAAATTTTTGTCAGCTGCCAATCCATTTTAATATAGCCCCATAACCCCACCAAAAAATTGCTTTTAGCCATCTTGGAAACATGTCCCAATCCTGCCAAAATTATTGTTTTAACTTTTAAATTGTTAGTTTTGCAATAATCATTTAAAGCCTCCTCCACTTGATAACCAGATAAAAGTTTAGGATCAATAGCTTCAAAAATTTCCCGACGCAAAGCTCTTTGTCCGCTAATTTTGGGAATAGTTTCATTAAGCGCGTAAAAATCTTTGTATTTGGGTTGCAGGCCTATCATCATATCCGCTTCGCCTTGTTCTACTGGTTTAATCAAATCTGTTAAGTGTTTTCTTCTAACATTAAAAAGATCGGCATCCAAAAATAACAAAAAATTTTCTTTAGCCTCTTTTACTCCAGCCAACAAAGCCTCTCCTTTGCCCAAATTTTTGGATTGATTTATTACTTTGGCACCGGCTTGTTTGGCTAAATAGGCCGTTCTGTCTTTAGAACCATCATTAATTACAATTACCTCGGCAAAAAGTCCGGAATCTTTTAAAACGCGGATTAGATTATAAATAGTTTTTTGTTCGTTGTAAGCCGGAACGATAACGGAAACGGGCATAAAGAATCGGAATTTATTTTTGACGCAAACTTACTTCGTAGGCGATCTCTTCTATTTTGCGACGGGCGCCTTTGGCTTGATCAAATTTAGTACGCAGATAACCGGTAAAATTAAAAGACAAAATTGCGCCCATAATTTCCTCGGTCACTTTTTCCGCGCGCGTTAGTTCGCTAAAATTTCTTTCCGTGGCCATTTTCATAGCATAACGCTGAATCTCCCCTACCAAATCCGCTAGGCCACCCATATATGTTTCCGGAGAAATTTCCAAATTTTTTATTGGACCAATAGTTTCTTTATACAAAAACTGACGAAATAATTCAGCTTCGGCATATTCTTCTAAAGATGATTTAAAAATTCCTTCATCATCTGTGGCAATGCTTTTTTCTTGCAGTTTGCCGGCGATTTTAATGTTTTCCAAAGCGGTTTTAAGTAGAACCTCGGCCTCTTTCCAATTATTGCGATGAAAAGAAAAAATAGCCTGTTTGGCTTTTTGCAAAGCATTGGCCGAGGCTTCTTGAACAGAGCGGCGGGACTTTTCCCAATCGGCAAACACAGTACTAAGGGTTTTAAAATATTTTTGATTAAGGGGCATAATGATTTTATTTAATAATAAATTTATCTTTTTTGCGCCGCGGACTAAAGCCATCGTCTGCAAAAAAGATAAATTTATTATTAAAATCCTTACTTCATTTTAGCAGAAATAAAAAAAACCGGCAATCGTGGGAACAGTGTGTTAGCACTGAACTTTGATTGCCGGTAAGGATCGTTGCGACCCTCTGTAACCTGTTGAAAGATCATGTGACGTTGTGGGCGGTTATTTAGTTGGCCGCCGCGTTGTTAATGTTGCCAGGGACACTGGGGGCACTTGAGGAGCCGAAGTAGCTGGGCTACTTCTTGCCCTTCTGGTGCTTGCCCTTGCCCGTGAGCTGGGGCTGGCCGCCGCCCTTGCCCTTGGTGTCCAGGGTGCGCTTCCGGTCGGCGTCGCGCCGCTCGCGCTCCTTGCGCTCCCTGTCCTCGTCGCGGGAGTGGTCGGTCAGGACCGGGGCACCCTCCTTGCCCTTGGTGTGGGCGTGGGTGCCGACGGTCGGCTTGCCCTGCTGCGGCTTGAGCTGGGGAGCCTCGGACAGGTACTGCCGGTGCCGCTCCAGGACGTGGACCTCCTTGAGGATGGCATCCTGCTCGTAGGAGGGGGCGCCCGTCGCGCGCGCCTGGTTCCAGGCCGCCTTGACCTCCTCGATCCGGGCGTTGAGCGCCGGGATCGTCGAGGCGTCGGGGTAGGCCTGGCGCAACTGGCCGATGTAGGACCGCCGCAGGAACTCGCCGAACTCGCCGGAGATGTCGCGGATGATCCGCATCTTCCACTCCTCGGGCCCGCTGGTCCCGACGGAGTTGATCTCCACCAGCTCGGCCACCGCCTTGGCCAGGGCCACGAAGGTGGCGTCGGCCTCGCCGATCGCCTTCTTCACCTCGGCCACGAAGGCCTCGTCGCGCTTCTGGCGCGCCGCGTACTCCGCGTCGTGCCTGTCCAGGCGTTCCAGGACACCCTCGGGGCTCTCGCCCGTCAGGTGCCTGTAGATCTCCCTTCCCCCCTCCTTCTTCGGGAGCTTCTTGACGAGGCGCTTGGCGCCCTCCTCGTCGGTGATGAAGCAACCCCGGATGCTCCGCGCGTCCTTCACCGCCAGGGTGGCGCCCGTGAGCATGTCCACGATGGTGCCGCCGCGCAGCGCGTCCAGGCCGGTCAGGGCCGCCTCGCCCTCCGCCGCGGTGGCGGGGGTGATGAGCCCGGCGATGTCCGAGAGCACCTTGAAGTAGCCCAGGGGCTGATCCTCTATGTACTGGACCGCCAATTCGTCGGTCATATCGCAGGCGTCGCCGGTCCGCAGGATGTGCAGGATCAGGCGATCCGTGTGCTCCAGGAGCTCCAGGCGCCTGGCGGCCTTCTTGGCCAGCTCGCGCTCCAGACGCTCCTCCTCGGCCTGGCGTTGCGCCACGGCCTTCTCGATGTTGAGGCGCTCCTGCACGGAGGAGAGCACCTGCTGACCGCGCACACCGCTCTCGTCGGTGATCTCGTCCAGCGCCACCACGAACTCGGCGCGCTGGTCGGGCGTGGCCTCCAGGAACGCCAGCACCAGCTCCTCGTCCGTCATGAACGGGATGTTCGCGATGGAGAGGGTGAGCTGGTGGTCCACGGCATAGCCCAGAGCCACCTTGAGGCGCCGGAACTCGTTACCCTCGCTCTTCTTGACCGCGGCGCGCAGACGCGCGCTGGTCAGCACGTTCTCCTGCTCCAGGCTCTGGAACACGGCCGCGATGGCCGTGTCCGTCATGGACACCAGGGCCGCGAAGAACTGACGAACGAGTTCCATAGGAACCTCCTACCAAACAGCTCCTTAAGGGGAGCCTTCCTCGAGAGGGCGAAAACCTTCGCCCAACCGGATAAATCAAGCTTATTTAGGACAAATTTAATCTTATTTTCTTTATTTTTGCCTTAATTTAGCCAAACTTATCTGGTTGGACAAAGCCTTCACCCTATTATCAAAGATCAAATTAACTACATATCATAGCACATTTGACAGATTTTGTCAAGAGGTGTATGCTAGTGGGTGAAACTTTTTGGTAAAAAATCAATTAAAATTTTTTGTCAGTTTTTTTAAACACTAGTGACGGCCCGGTAGCTCAGCTGGTAGAGCAACAGCCTTTTAAGCTGATGGTCCTGGGTTCGATCCCCAGCCGGGTCACCATTTAAAAAACAAAAGCGCTGCACAGCTTCTCTGGTACGCTTGGTCACGATCCCCAGCCGGGTCACCAAAAAAAAGACTCTTGTTAAAATTTGTGTGGGGTTTTTTAATTATTTCGCTTATCTTGCGGTCCTTTCTCAACAATGCTATAATATAATAGAGGTAAAAAGGGGTTAACCCTTGTAAACAAATAAAAATATGAGGTTTGATCCTTGCCCAGGTTGTGGCAACGAACCTTGTACCTGTTAATCTTAGCCACAAAAACCCTCCGCATTTGACGGAGGGTTTTTAATTTATGAGCCTTCTATTTAAAAATAAACAACTAATTACTCAAAATACCATTGATCAAAAAAGACATTTTCTCTCGCGCGTCTTTGGGTATTATTTTCACCAAATGACGGGCCAAATATAATTGCTCTTCTTTGTTAGATACCAAATCCAAAATTTTTTTGATTAAACCGCTCACCGGCTCATGATTGCTTAAAAATACCGGCGTCTGGGCTTTAGACCAAAATACTCTGGCATTTTTTTCTTGATGGCTATCTGGAATAGGCACGGCCACAAACGGCTTGCCTAAAACTGCCAGCTCGGTCAAAGTAGAAAATCCCGCACGAGTCACCACTACATCACTAATGGCATAGGCGCGAGAAAGTATTTTTTCATTTAAAAATTTTACAGGATGATATCTTTCTTTAATAAGAGCATCCAATTCCCCACCTTGAAAAAAAGGCACGGCCATTTCTTTGCCATTTCCCAGCATATGAATTATTTGACATTTTTTAACCAACTCTCCAATATTGCCGGCGATCATTTTATTTAAAGACAGAGCGCCCGTGCCTCCACCCAAAACCAAAACCGTTGGCAAATTTGGGTCCAATAAAAAATCTTTAATAGCTTCTTCTTTTTGGCCTGATAAAACCCCCTCGCGCACAGGATTACCAATCCATAAAGTTTTCTTGGCCGGAAAATTTTGCAAATTTTTTTCCAAAGACACAGTGATATGATCTGCCCAGAGAGCCATAATTTTATTGGCTAAACCCACTTCCACATCTTCTTGATGAATTAAGGTGGTTTTTTTTTGCAACCAGGCAGCCAAATGCAGAGGTACGCTCATAAAACCGCCGGCCGAAACTAAAATATTAGGCTGGAATCTTTTTATAATCATCCAACTTTTAAAAAAGGCCGCCGCAAAATTAAATATATCGCTAAAATTGCGCCAACTAAAATAGCGGCGTAATTTAGCTTCGGGCAAAGCGACAAATTTTAAACCATATTTTTCCGTCACCTCTTTTTCCAAACCGCCTTTAACGCCTACCCACAAAAAATCATATTGATCGGGAAATTGTTTTTTAAGTTCCTGAAAAACGGCAAGTAGAGGCATTACCGGTCCTAAAGTGCCACCGCCGGAAAAAATCACTCTTTTTTTGCTTTTAAATTCTTCCGCAAAATTTTTCTCAATGGAACTAAAAATTGTTTCTTCTTTTCCTTTATTCATACTAAGTTTTCATTTGTTTGGAGATATTAACTACAATACCCAAGGCCGCAAGTAAAATCATTAAAGCCGAACCGCCATGGCTAACAAAGGGCAAAGGTAGGCCGGTTAAAGGCAATAGCCCAACCATAGCGCCAATATTTAAACAGCTTTGCCCAATGAACCAAACCATTATACCCACAGTCAAAAGTTTGCCAAAATGATTAGGCGCGTTTTGGGCAATTTTTAATCCTCTGAAAAAAATAAAAAACAACAAGCAAATAAAAATAACTGAAATTAAAAAACCCAACTCCTCGCCAATGATGGCAAAAATAGAATCGGCGCTCACTTCCGGCAGGTATTGAAATTTTTGACGCGAGTGACCCCAGCCCAAACCAAAAAATCCCCCGGAACCCAGGGCTAACAGAGCTTGATTGATATGATAACCAATGCCTAAAACATCCTCTTTGGGGTTTAAAAAAGCCAACAAACGATGCAGGCGATAGGAACTAATAAAAACCAGACTAATAAATCCCACCAGACCCCCACCAAATAAAATAAGCAAATGCAGTAAAGGCCCTCCGGCAACAAAATAAATACCCAAAGAAATTAAAAATAAAACCAAAAAGGTGCCCATATCCGGTTGTTTCATCAAAAGCAAACCAATTACTGCGACGATAGCCAAAAAAGGAAAAAAACTTTTAGTGTAATTGGTAAAATCTTCTTTACTTAAGCGACTAAGCCAAGAGGCCAAATAAATTGCCAGAGCCAGTTTCATTAGTTCCGAGGGTTGAAAGGAAAAACCAAAAATAGAAAACCAAGAGCGGGCTGAGCCAAAGTCCCCTCCCACACCAGGAATTAAAACCAAAATCAAAAGACCTAGGGAAAATAAAAAAAGAGGCAAAGCGGCTTTTTGCCAAAAATTAAAGTCTAGTCGGCTGAAGATATAAAATAAAATAACACCCGGCAACACTCCCAAAAGAATCTGCCTTTTGATTAAAAAATAAGGATCATGAAAAATGGCATATGACTCCGGAGAAGAGGCGGAAAAAAGCATGAGCAAACCAAAAAATAACAAGATAACCAAAGAACCCAAGAAATAAATGTCACTTTTACGAGAAAGCATATGAAAAATTTGATGGTATATTTTCTGGTGAATTTATCAAATGGAAAAACAAAAAAATTTTAATTTATCCTAAACCTTATCAATCAAAAATAAAATTAAACCGGCAATGGCCGTAGCGCCGCTGATGAGCCAAAAACGCATGGTCACTTGATACGACGGCCAACCCTTGGCTTCAAAATGATGATGCAAGGGCGCGACCAAAAATATCTTTTTATGGCGAAATTTTTTGGAGAACATTTGCAACACCACCGAAAGAATTTCTATCAAAAGCACGCAGGCAATAAATGGCAAAAGCAAAACCGTATTGGTTAAAAAGGCCACCACAGCCAAAGTGGTAGTCAATCCCAAAATACCGGTTTCTCCCATGTAAAATTTAGCGGGCGGGATATTAAACCATAAAAACGCCGCCAAGGTACCCGCCAAAATGCCGCAAAAAGCGGAAAGGTCATATTGGCCGCGCACAAAAGAAATTACGCCGTAAGTTGTAAAAATAATGGCAAAAACTCCGCCGGCCAGTCCGTCCAGACCATCTATCACACTGCCGCTAAAAAGCCCAATCATAGTGATGATGAAAAGAATAATGTACAAAAAACCTAAATTTACATCTCCGTAAAAAGGAAGATGAATTGTATCCCAGCCCAATTTAAAATAAAACCAATAAGCGCCCACCAAACTAATTAAAAATACCACCAACAAACGATGGCGAAATTTTAAACCGCCTCCTTTGTTAATGCGTCCGGATCCTTTAACCACCAAGAGATCATCCACAAAACCTAAAATAGAAGCCGCAATTAAAGTAAACAAGGGAATCCAGGTCTGCGCGCGATTGACAAAATTAAATTTAGCAAAAAATTCCGGATACGAATTACCCAGCAAAAACATAACTAAAGCCAAAAAGCCGGTAGTCACCCAAAATAAGACACCCGCCATGCGCGGAGTGCCGGTTTCTTTAAATTTATGCAAAGCGGCAAAAATAGGAGTACCGGAACCGTCGGGAGCTTCTGTCCGGACTTGTTTTTTATAGCATTTATATTTTACTAAAATTTTGATTAAAAAAGGCGCCCAAAAAAAGGCAATCAAAAAAGCCAAACCGGACAGCACTAAAATTATAATCACATCTTCCAGCATAATAAAATTATTATCTACAAAGAGTTTATTTTAAAAAACCGTTTTCTATAAATTAATAAAAACTAAAAATCCACCGGCTAGCCACAAAAATATTTGCATAAACACGGTGGCAATTAAAATCAAACGGCTGATTTTTTTATAATTAGGGTAAGCCAGATAAGCCACAGTAGTGTTGCAAATAACAATTAAAAAAGCACCCCAAGCCAATAAATAAATACCTGATTTTGAACCGATTAAATCTACGCCCAAATGAACGGTATAATGAAGAAAAATTGTTTCTTCTTTAGCTTTAAGCAAGGAAAAAAATAGATAAAAAAATAAAGCCAAAAAAGAAATAACGTTAAGGGCTGTTAAAAAAGAAATTATTTTATCTTTAAAAAACAATTTTAAAGGAATTCGCAACATATCCTGTATTTTAGCACAGCTCTTGACATAAGGCAAGATTTGTTTTATACTGTATTTACCTTAAAATTATCTTATTTTAAAACAAATATGGCACATAAGAAAGCTGGGAGTTCTACCTCGCTGGGCCGCGATTCACAAGCTAAAAGACTTGGCATTAAAGCCTTTGGTGGAGAGAAAGTCAACGCCGGTGAAATTTTGGTTCGCCAAAGAGGCACCAAATTTTACCCGGGAAAAAATGTTAAAAAAGGCGGAGACGACACCCTTTATGCCGGCACAAGCGGTACTGTTTCTTTTAACCGCCGCAAAGTCAAAAGATTTGACGGGCACCTAAAAGAAAGAAAATTTATCAATGTAATGGCTTAAAATAAGCTTTAAAAGACCCTTTGAAAGGGTCTTTTAAATTATCCCTTTTAAAATTTTTTTCACCTGCCTAAATTTGACAAAAATCTATTTTAATGCTAAGTTAGATTTGATTAAAAATTGATCTTTAAAAAATTATGAGGGGAAGCGGTTATTTAAGCTTAAATTAGCTAATCTAAATCCCCACTCCCCCTCATAAAAAACCTTTTAAACAACGCTGAAGAGGGGCTTGCCAACTGGCGGGGGCGTGATTTGGGAGGAAAAGCAATTGGCACAACTAACCATGGGCAATTTTTTCTCTCTTTTGACTACCCTGGGGATTCCTCATGGGCAGATTACCGGGGAAGGTTTTAAGCCCCGCTTGGTCGTTTTTTTGGAACAAGGCCGCAGAATTATCAGCAGTGGAGTACAAAATCATATTCACACGCCCGAAGAAGCGGAGCGCTTAGAGCAAGCCCTGTCAGCAACTGGGCTTTTGCCTGATTTTGAAGCTATTTTTCAAAAAGTTCGCGAATTCGTTCTGCCTGAGAATTTCCACCCCACTCTTGTCTTTAAGGTCTGCAAGGAATGCAGCAATCCCATGGCTCATGGATTTGTCCTTCTTCCCGATGCAAACCAAAGCATCCGCCACGCCATTCCCACCATGCTTGAAGGTTTGAACCTGTGCTTGATTTTGGCCTCTCGCAGTGAATTCAGTGATTTGGCGATTATTAGCCTTCTTAAGGAAATGCTCGCGGCTAACCTAGCCACGGATGATGACCAGTTGATGGAACGTTTTATGGCTCTGCCAGAAGAAGTAAAACAGTTGTTTGCACAAGAAGTAGATCCTCTGGAAGAGATACTTAATTTGGCAGATCAAGGCGGCGTAAGCACAGCTAACGCCTAACAGCGCTCAAACACTAGAGAAGGAAGAAGAAGATGATTATCCTCAAAACCAATCCGCAAGATACTCCTTTTTTGGATGCCCTGGAAATCCCCTACTGTCGTCTTTCCGGCGACCAAATAGACAGCAGGCTTGTGGTTTCCTTGGAACAAGGTCGTAGCCTGCTTCAAGGCTGTTTGGACAAATGTTTGATTGACATCGGCAAGGCGAAAAGCATTGAAATAGAGATGACTTCGGCCGGCGTTTCCTCGGATCACGAAGCTTTCTTTAAAAGGGTCATTGAATTTACTTTGCCAGTAGGTTTTACTTGCGATTTCAATTTCGAGGTTTGTGATTGTGGAATCCCCAAAGTGCACGGCTACGTTCGTAATAAGGACGGAGACAAGGTAGATGATAAAACCATCTTCACCTTGGAAAATGGCTTTGGTCTTTGTGCTGTCGGTGTAGGAGGAGGCTTCATCACCGCCGAAAGCGGCGTCCATCTTTTCCGTCAGATGGTAGTAGCCAACCTTCCCAAGGACGAAGAGGAAAAGGAAAAGCGCTACCAAGCACTCCCGGAGGATGTCCGGAAGGCGTACGAGGAGAGCCGTGAACACGCAAGGGGAAATCTATTGAATGGTCTTCTGGAGAGGGTACAAAAAGGTTATGCCGATGTGGCGTTGTTCCTACCCGACGGTAGAAGATATGTTTACACCAAACGGGAGGAAGATCCTGTTGCCGAGCCGGTTGCTGAGGAAGCCTCGGCTACTGAACCACCAGTGAAGGATTCTCCGACGGACAACCCTCCCGAAGTGGAGAAGGCTCCCGAGTAGTTATTTTTAGTTTCAACCAACAAGACCGACCAGAAATGGCCGGTCTTTTTTTATAAATTTACAACTACTTTTTCAACGCCGCTTTAATAAATTCCCTAAACAAAGGATGCGGACGTAAAGGGCGAGACTGAAATTCCGGATGAAATTGCACACCCACAAACCACGGATGCACTTCTTTAGGCAATTCAATAATTTCCACCAAATTTCTTTGCGGGTTAACACCGGAAACTTCCATCCCTTTCTCTATAAATAAATCTTTGTAATCATTATTAAATTCATAGCGATGACGATGTCTTTCGGAAATCAAATTTTCACCATAAGCGGTCCGCGCCAAAGTTCCTTTTTCCAGAAAACAGTCATAAGCGCCAAGACGCATACTGCCACCATATTTTTTATTAGCCAAAAGTTTAGCCTGATCGGCCATGATGGCAATTATAGGATCTTTGGTTTTGGCATCAACTTCTATGGTATGAGCTTCTTTTAATCCGCAAACATGCCTGGCAAACTCCACTGTGGCCAGCTGCATTCCGTAGCATAAACCAAAATAAGGAATTTTGTGTACCCGCGCATATTCAATCGCCTTAATGATGCCTTCTACTCCTCTTGTGCCAAATCCGCCCGGCACCACCATGCCATCATAGTTGGAAAGTTCTTTTAATTTGGCCGGATTTTTTTCGTATTCTTCGGAATTAAGCCAGGTTAAAACCGGCTTAACATTGTTGGCCCAAGAAGCATGCTTAATAGCCTCAATCACAGAGATGTAAGAATCGGCCAAAATAAATTCCCCAGTAGAAAAATATTTACCCACCACGGCAATCTTCACCTCTTTTTTAACATTTTTAATCACCTCCACCAGGGCACGCCACTCTTTTAAATCTTTGTTTTTAGAGCGCAGATGAAACTTTTTTAAAATCTTCTCTCCCAACCCCTCATTTTCAAAATTTATTGGCACCTCATAAACGGAATTGGCATCGGGCGCGGAAATTATGTCCCCATCTTGGACATTGCAGAATACGGCCAATTTACGCTTTCTGGGCTCATCCAGGGCTCTTTCCGCACGACAGAAAATAAAATCTGCTTGAATACCAGCGGAATTTAAAGTGCGGGACGCATATTGGGTGGGTTTGGTTTTCATTTCTCCAATCTTAGAAGGAATAGGCAGGTAGCTTACCAGTGCAAAAAGGACGTTTTTAGGAGCTTCTATTTTCATCATGCGTGCGGCTTCCAAAAACAAAATATTTTGGTATTCCCCCACCGTACCACCAGTTTCTATCAATACAAAATCAGCATGAGCTGATTTACCAGCCGCTTTAATGCGTCGAATAACCTCTGCCGGCACATCAGGAACCACTTCCACACAACGTCCGCCATATCCTAAATTGCGTTCGCGTTCTATAACTGATTGATAAACCCGACCGGTGGTCATGTAATTAAGAGAAGTGATGTTGATGTCTAAAAATCTTTCATAATTACCAATATCCTGGTCTGTTTCATCGCCGTCAATCGTCACAAAAACTTCCCCATGCTCTGTGGGATTCATGGTGCCGGCATCTACATTAACATAGGGGTCTATTTTTACAGCCGTCACGGTATAGCCCTTGCTTTGTAAAATTTTACCAATAGCCGCCGTAGTGGTTCCTTTGCCCACTCCGGACATTACTCCACCAATAACAAAAATGTAACGCGTCATAAAATCAACAGTATTTAAAAAATTAAAATTTATTTATAAATTATTTCGTCCATTTTCTTTGAATGTAAGACAAGGAATCCTATTGACTTTTGATAATTACTTTAATTTCCGCCGCTATCCCCTGTCCTAACTTTATCTTTACGGGATATTTGCCAACTTTTTTAAAAGCCTTGTCTAAGACTATTTGATTTTTTTCTATTGTCAATCCTATTTTGGATAAAGTGGCCACAAGATGAGCGCTGGAAATACCGCCAAACAATTGGCCTTTGTCATCTGTCTTTTCTTCAAATTCTAAAGTGAGTCCCTGTAAACGGCCGGCTATTTTTTTTAAAATTTCTTTTTGATTTTGTATTTGATGGGCTACTTTATTTTTTTCCGTTTCCCAATTTCTTAAATTTTCTGTCGTAGCCGGCACTGCTTTATTTTGAGCCAACAAAAAATTACGGCCATACCCTTCGGCCACTTCTTTTACCTCTCCTTTATGTCCCAAACCGGGCACTTCTTGCCGTAAAAGCACTTTCATATATAAGAATTGCCATTCTTAGCTGAAGAATGACAATTTTAAAAATCTGTAATTATTATAGCACTTTTAAAAACCCAAGGCAAAGGGACAATTAGATTATAAAAATAACCTGTTTATACAGGTTATTTTTATAATCTTTTTAACGTTTGCTCCACTGTGGGGCGCGGCGGGCTTTCTTTAAACCAAATTTCTTTCTTTCTTTAACCCTGGGATCCCTGGTGATAAAACCCATTTTTTTAAGGACAGGCTTAAAAGCCTCATTCCATTCAACCAAAGCTCGAGAAATACCCAAACGAATTGCTTCGGCCTGGCCCAAAGCCCCTCCCCCCAACACTACAGCTGAAATATCATGAACAGAATCTTCTTGCACGGCTTTTAAAGGAGCCCAGACAGTATTCTGCAAGACAAAATAATCAAAATATTTTGGTAGGTCTTTTCCATTAACTGTTATTTTTCCGGTGCCGGTTTCCATCAATTTTACTTGAGCCTTGGCAGATTTACGACGACCCACAGCATAAACATATTTTCCTTCACGACCAGCCTTTTTTTCAATCTTTAAAACAGGCGCCTCAAGAACCTTTTTTTCTTCTGTAACTTCTACAACCTTCTTAACAGCCTTGGGTCTGCCAGGGGATTTTTTAATTATTTTTTCTTTAATATCTTTAGTAGCCATAATTTTACTTTTCAATTACAAGACGTGTTAACCGCCTGTTTCTTAACTTGTTCTTGGGTAACATTTTAATAATACCTAAATGTATCACTTCACGCGGGTCTTTGGCAAAAACTTCTTTATAAGTCTTTTCTTTTAAACCGCCGGGATGATTGGTGTGATGACGATAAATCTTATCAGAAAACTTTTTACCGGAAATTTTGACTTTAGAGGCATTTTTAATTACCACTCTATCCCCACAATCGGTATTGGGTTCATAGGATGGTTTATTTTTGCCTTGCAAAATTTTGGCGGCTTCGGAAACCAAACGTCCCAAAATTTTACCTTCGGCATCTAAAATTGTTGTCCCTCTTTTTTGTTGTTCCATACTTCTATTTAAAATTAAACTAATTCAATCGTTACCATTTCAGCCGCGTCGCCCTGACGGGTACCCAATTTAATAATTCTGGTGTAACCCCCGGTTCTACCGGCATAACGCTTACCCAAATCTTCCATAATTTTTTTAACAGGATTTTCTGTTGGTAAAAAAGATAAAAGTTCGCGGCGAGCAGTCAAAGTACCTTTCTTGCCTAAAGTGATCATTTTTTCAACCAAGGGCTGTACGGCCTTGGCCTTGGCTCTGGTAGTTTTAACCTTTTCATATAAAATAACACTAGCGGTTAAATTTTTAAGCAAGGCCTCGCGCGGGGCTTTTTTTCTATCTAGCGTCACTTTTTTCTTTTGGTGTCTCATAATTTCTTAAAGTTAACGGGACAAACGCCCTTTACTTCTTTTTCTTAGTTGATGTTGATGGTTTTCTGCCTCTCTTTTTAGGTTTTTCTTCTTCTTTTTCTTCAACCTCTTCTTTTGTTTCTTCTACTGCTTCTTCCGGTTCTTTGGCAATTTCTTCTATTTCTCTTGTTTCACCGCTAAAACCCTGCATAATCAAATCAATATGATCTTGCAAAATCTTAGTGCCTTGCAATAAAGCATTTAACGGAGTGATAGTGCCATCGGTTTCAATATCTAAAGTTAATCTTTCAAAATTAGTGATTTCACCCACACGAACAAAATCTACTTTATAACCAACATGCAAAACGGGGTTAAAAATAGAATCAATAGCCACAGTTCCCAATTCCAATTTAATTTTTTCTTTTTCTTCTACCGGAACATAACCTCTGCCTTGAGAGACAAAAATTTCCATTTCTAATCTGGCATCTTTGTGAGTTAAAGTGGCTAAATGAAGATCGGAGTTGACAATTTCCACGTCAGAGGTGGTTTCTATTTGAGCGGCGGTGACTTCTCCTTCACCCTTGGCGCTTAAAGTTAATTTAACTTCTTCCGAGGAAAAAACTCTTAATCTTAATTTTTTCAAATTTAAAATTAATTCCACTATATCTTCTTGAACATGATCTAAAGTTGTAAATTCATGCGTAGCACCTTTAATTTTAACAGCGGTGACGGCCGCGCCCGGAAGCGAAGACAACAAAACACGGCGCAAGGCATTGCCTAAAGTTGTACCATAACCATGATAACAAGGTTCAATGATAATTCTAGCGGCATCCGGCTTGTCCATTTCTTCAACCTTGAAAATTGAGGGCAAAAGAAATTTTTCCATAAAAATTAAATTAAATGTTAGCGTGAATAAAATTCAATGATTTTTTTAGGATCAAACTCCAGAGTCATTTCTGTGAGTTTTGGCAATCCCAAAACCTTGCCGCTGACTTTCTTGGTACTTAAATCGGCATCAAGCGCTAACCAAGCCGGTACCTCCTTTTTAGATAAAACCGCAAAAACATTTTCCATTGATTTGCTTTTTTCTACAAATTTAAGATTAACGGAAATTACGGAATTTGGTTTAACTTGAAATGAAGAAATGTTTACCGTTTTGCCATTAACCAAAACATGCTTATGGGAAACTAATTGCCTTGCGGCCGGGCGTGACTTAACAAAACCCAAACGAAAAACAATATTATCTAATCTAGTCTCTAAAACTTTTAATAAAGTATCGGCGGTGTTGCCTTTCTTTCTGGTGGCCTTGGCAACATAATTGCTAAATTGCTTTTCGCGCAAACCGTAAATTTGTTTGGCTTTTTGCTTTTCGCGCAACTGAGTGCCGTAAGAAGTTAAACGGCGGGGTTGTTTGGCATTACCATGTTGTCCCGGCGCGTAGTTACGCTTAACTATTAAACACTTAGGCGAAAAACATTTTTCACCTTTTAAAAATAATTTTTCACCGGCACGGCGGCATTGACTGCAAATTGAATTATCAATCTTTTTCTCCATAAAAATATATTTTAAACTCTTCTAACCTTAGGTGGACGACAGCCATTATGAGGAATGGGTGTAATGTCCTTAATAGAAGTGACGCTTAAATTATTGGCGTATAAAGCTCTTAGAGCTCCATCGCGTCCGGCGCCAATGCCTCGAACATAAACGCTTACTTCTTTAACATTATAAGGTTGAATTTTTTCCACCAATTCTTTAACTACCATAGAAGCGGCATAAGGAGTAGCCTTTTTAGGGCCTTTAAAGCCCATATGTCCGGCTGAAGACCAGCCTAAGGCGTTACCGCTGGCATCTGTAATGGTGACAATAGTATTATTATAGGTAGCATGAATATAAGCGCGTCCCACAGTCACCTCTTTAACAGCCTTTTTTTTGCGGCTTTTGGGCTTAGCCACTGCTTTGTCTTTTTTTCCGCCTTTTTGTTTTTTTTCCGCCGCGGTGGATGCCACGGCTTCATTTGTTTTCAATTCATCTGCCATAATAACTATTTTTAGATTTCAAAATTAAAAATTATCTTATTTTATGTCTTATCTCCTGATTTTTTCTTACCAGAACCCATGGTATGGCGCTTATTGCCACGCACAGTGCGGGAATTGGTTTTAGTGCGCTGGCCACGAGATGGCAAACCGCGATGATGACGAGAGCCTCTGTAAGAACCGATTTCTTTTAAACGCTTGATATTGGACAAAATTTCACGGCGCAAATCGCCTTCCACGCGATATTTTTTTTCTACTGCCTCGCGAATGCGATTAGCTTCTTCTTCTTTTAAATCTTTAGTTCTGGTGTTGGGATCAATTTTTAAATCGCTCAAAATTTTGTTAGATAAAGTCAAACCTATGCCGTAAAGATAGGTTAAAGCGATATTAATTTTTTTATTTTGAGGTAAAGTAACGCTGGCAATTCTAATCATAAAATTTATCCTTGTTTTTGTTTATGTTTGGGAATTTTGCAGATCACGCAAACACGTCCTTTGCGACGCAAGACTTGGCAATCTTTACAAATTTTTTTAACTGATGCTCTTACTTTCATAATCTGCTTATATTAAGATAAAAAAATTATACAACGGTGGCTCCGCTGTTTTTTTACTTTGACTTTAATTTTATTAAAATCTGTATACTATTCTGCCTTTGGTTAAATCGTATGGTGTCATTTCAACTTTTACAAAATCTCCAGGTAACAAATGAATTTTATTCATTCGCATTTTTCCAGAAAGATGCCCGATGATAACATGACCATCATCCAATTTTATCTTAAATTTAGCGGAAGGGAGCAGCTCCTCAATTCTACCTCTTAGCTCCAACACATCTTTGGACGATGCAATGCTATTTTGTTGATTTTCTGCCATAAATAAACCTACAATAAGGCTAATTTCCTTATTTTTAAAAAACTTAAATGTAGTATACACTAAGCTTAAAAAGTTGTCAACAGGCCAAATTTAAGTTTATTCACAGGGTTATTTCTTCAGCTCTAAAATCTTAAATTCATCATAAAAAGGAGCCAGGAAGATGATTTTCTTTTGTTTCATCTGCGCTAAAAAATCTTTGGTAAAAGTAATCTCTAAAAAATCGCCACTGGAAATTTTTTTATCATAATTGGTAATTTGCATTGTGTAATCCAGCGATTCCAATTTAGGCGCGCCATGAAAAACTTTTTCCGTGCCTTTAGAGGCAAAGCCATCTGCTTTGGCCAGCCAAACAGCCAGGCCGGTATCTGTAATGTGCAAACGAGGAACAGCCACTAACAAATCTGGTGTGTAATTAGGATAATACAAACGCAGGGCGCTAAACCAACCGTTTCTTAAAACTTGAGCGCCATAAACATTGTCCGGCATAGCTAAAATAACTATCCCCTGTTTAGTTTGCAGATTAACTTTTTGTCCAAAATTAAAAAGCAAGTTTTGACTAATGGCACCGGCCTCTTGCCAGTAGTAATTTTTTTGGACTAAAACAAAAGACAAAAAAAGAATTAAAATGGCTGGCGGCAAAAATTGCAAATATTTAGTGAGTTTAAAACTAATAATTTTATAAGAAATCCAGCCCAAAATTATAGCCATACCCAAAGATGGAAGGTAAGCAAACCTTTCACCCTCACTGGTATTTAAACTAAAAGACAGAGGCAAGGCCGGAAAAGCACCAACAATTAAAATGATTAAACCTAAAAGAGCAATTTTTTCTTGACGATACTTTTTTAAAATCAAATAAATAAAATAAGAAAGCAAACAGACGCCCGGAATAAAAACATATAATCGCATCACTCTGGCGGCCACACCCAAACGGTGAAAGTTTTCAAAAAAATTACTATCAATAATGGTGATTAAGGTTCTGATAAGATGAACAGCGCTTGGTTTTACCTGAGGATTGGCATAAAAGCCGGCTAGAATTGCCGTAGTTTTAAAGCGTAAAAATAAATACAGAAGCAAAACCAAAGCATAGGGCAAAAGATAAAGCAAACGTTTTAAAACGCCCCGCCAGCTTTCTTTTTTCCAGCCGCTGACAAACAAAATTTCATAAGCCACAATTAAAGCCGGCAAAGTCAACCCCATTTCTTTACAAAGAACAGAAAAGAAAAAACTGATCAGAGAAAGAACAAAAAGAAAAAAAACCTTTTTATTGCGCGGCTTTTTGGTGGCGGAATTTAAAAAGGTTGCAACGGACACTTGTCTAAGCTTTATGTACAGAGCTAAAGAGAGAATGTAAAAAAAGGCTGCCAGAACATCACCGCGTCCAGAAATCCAAGACACCGCTTCGGGGTGGTTGGGTAAAATTAAAAAAAATAAACCGCTTAAAAATCCCAGCCATCTTTTTTTGGTTAAAAGAAAAACCAACCAAAATAAAACCAGGGAAGTTAGGGAAAAAAATAAAAGATTGGAAAAATGAAAAAAAGCAGGATTTAATCCGCTAATTTTATAATCTAAAAGATAAGACAGCTCTGTTAACGGCCGATAAACCCCGCCTTCTGTGCCACCATTGGAATTTTTTAAAAAATAACTGCCGATGGTTAGCGGCGTAAATTTAGCTCGAGTAAGCCAGTCAAAATCATCGGAAACAAAAAAAGAATTTAAGACCGGGTGATACAAGGCTAATCCAATTATAAAATAGCTTAAAAAAAAAGCCAAAATCAGCCAATTTGTTTTAAAAATTTTATTCATCATCTTAACAAAAAGTTATTGCAACACCGCTTTGATTCTCCTAATCCCCGAACTAACCGCTTCTTCTTTAATAATTTTAAAATGACCCAAAAGACCTGTGTGTTCTGCCAAAGGTTCAAAACATTCTTCTTTTTCATTTTTACCTAAAATACTGGTGCATTCCACATGCGGGCCGCCACAAATTTCTTTACTAAAAGTTGGCGAGTTAGGATCGGCATGCGGATGAAGCGAAGGTTCACCAATAGTATAAACCTTTACTTTATTGCCGTATTTTTCTTCAAATAAACCAACGGCGCCGCCGGCTTTAGCCTCGGGCACGGTCATTTCGGCAAAACTGATTTTATAATCTTTAATAATGGCCGCGTTCACCAAATCTTCCACTTTTTTCTTTTCTTCCTCGGTCATCTTGACTGAATGAGAAAAATCAAAACGCAAACGTTCCGCTGTGATGTTACTACCCCTCTGTTCTACGTGAATTCCTAAAACCTCGCGCAAAGCCGCGTGTAATAAATGAGTTGCAGTATGATATTTGGTAGAAATTTCACTGGTATCTGCCAAGCCACCTTTAAATTTTTGCTCGGCTCCGGCACGAGATAATTCTTGGTGTTTTTTCATTTCTACAATAAAGCCTTCAATATCCACCTCTAATCCTTTTTCTTTAGCCAGTTCCTCGGTAATTTCAATAGGAAAACCATAGGATTGATACAAATCAAAAGCTTCTGATCCGGTTATTTTTTTTGTTTCATTATCCATCATTCTAGACTCTAATATTTTCATTCCTTTTTCCAAAGTATTCCTGAACTTTTTTTCTTCTTTTCCCATCTCTAAAAGCACAAATTCTTTATTGCGTTGCACTTCTGCGTAAACATCTTTAAAAATTTCAATTGTAGAAAGGGACAAAGAAACGCAAAAATTTTCTGTAATCCCCAAAACGCGGGCATAACGAATAGCCCGACGAATTAAACGCCTGACCACATAACCCTGATCCACATTGCTGGGGGCGATTCCCCTATCATCACCCATAATCATAGTGGCAGTGCGCAGATGATCGGCCACAATACGCATAGCTCGCCTAATTTCTCCTCCTTCAATATAAGAATGGCCGGACACTTCTTCAATCTTTTGGATTAAAGGCCAAAAAGTATCAATCTGAAAAACATCCATAAAATCATTCAAAGTCACCAGAGTGCGCTCCAAACCCATACCTGTATCAACATTTTGTTGTTTTAATTGTTCAAAAGAACCTTCTTTCTTTTTAAAATACTGCATGAAAACATCATTCCAAATTTCTAACCAATGATCTTCATCGTTGCCCGGATTACTTTCAACAGGCGGAAATTCGGTTTCGCCTTTCCAATAAAACATCTCGGTATCCGGTCCACAGGGGCCAGTTTGTCCAGCCGGTCCCCACCAATTGCTCTTTTTGGACAATTTGGCTATTTTATGTTCCGGCACACCCATCTTAATCCAGGTGTTACTGGCCTCCTCATCAAAAGGAGCGTCGGCATCACCGGAAAAAACAGATATGGCCAATTTTTTAGGATCAAGCCCTAACCATTGCGGCGAAGTTAAAAACTCCCAACTCCAAGCAATAGCCTCTTCTTTAAAATAATCTCCCAAAGACCAATTACCCATCATTTCAAAAAAAGTATCGTGGCGGTTGTCGCCCACCTCATCAATATCCTGCATACGCACACATTTTTGAACATTGACCAAGCGTTTTCCTTCGGGGTGCCTTTCACCCAAAATATAAGGCACCAAGGGATGCATTCCGGCAGTGGTAAAGAGAATAGTGGGGTCATTTTCCGGTATTAAAGATGCCGAGGGTATAATTCTGTGTCCTTTAGAGGCGAAAAAGTCTAAAAATTTAGCTCTTAATTCAATTGATGAAAGCATAAAAAGATTTTTAACAAAATGTTATCATTTGAGCCTATAATACCAGATATAACAAAAATAGTCAAACTTATTTCTTTAAAAAATGGCTTAAATAAGCAAAAAATAATTTTTTAAGACACCCAGGGCTTGACAAGATTTCCAAATTATGCTAAAATACTTTTCGACGGGGCTTAGGGAGGCTCTACACCCTCCCGCAGCCTGACCCAAGTCTTCGTGGTTTAACCGCCGCCGAGTGTCCGAACAACGGACTTCCCACTACCAATGACGGCGCCGGTTTAGGGGGCTCTAGAACTGCAACCAGGGTGGTTGCCAGAATCTAGAAGAGCTCGTTCCCACGGAAGATGAGGGTCCTCGGTGTTCTCCCTGCGCTCACACAACGTGGCATAAAAGGAGGCAAAAGCCGAAGGTCAAACACTGGCTGGCAGCCAGCGATCACACGGACGGATTCCGTACGATCGGGAGCCTGACAAATTGATTCAGGAAAACACAACTGCCGAAGCACAAGAACCAGGAGGTCATCGTCGTCACGACACAACAAGTCGAGGCGCAACACGATGACCTCCTATTTTTTTATTCGAAAAAATATTGAACCTTTACTTTATCTCTCCCCCGCCCAAACATTCCCCATTTTTATAAAAAACAATAAACTGCCCGGGTGTTATGGCTCTCTGAACTTCTTTAAATTTAACAAAATATTTTCCTTGACTAAAAATGATCCGACAAATTTGGAGTGGCTGACGATGACGCAAGCGCGCCAGACAATCTAAGGGAAATTTTGGAGTAGCACCAGAGATCCAATGTATTTTTTTAAAAACAATCTCTTTTTTAAACAATAATTTGTCATCCTCAAAACCCACTATCAGTCGGTTCTTTTTTAAATCTTTATCTACTACATAAAGAGCGCGAGATTCTCCACTTCTGGAACCACGCAAAGCGCTAAATCCATGACGTTGACCAATGGTATAAAAAGCCAGTCCATCGTGCTCTCCTATCACTTCTCCGGTGCTCATCACCACCTTTCCAAAACGCGGTTTTATTTTTTTCTCCAAAAATTTTTTCATCGACACCTCGCCCACAAAACAAATACCCATGCTTTCTTCTTTTTTCGCCACAGACAAACCCCATTCACTGGCAAAAACTCTCACTTCATCCTTATTTAGTGAGCTTAAAGGAAAAATTAAATGTTTTAATTCTTTTTGTCCCAGTTGGTGTAAAAAGTAGCTTTGGTCTTTATTTTTATCTCCGGCCTCATACAGCAAGGCCTTTCCCTCAACTTTTTTTACTCTGGCATAATGCCCGGTAGCAATCCAGTCAAAACCCATTTTTTGGGCTTCTTTTAATAAAAGAGGTATCTTAACATATTTATTGCACATCACATCGGGATTGGGCGTACGACCGGCTTGATATTCTTTAAACAAGTAATTCACTACATCTTTTTGATATTGTTTTTCAAAATCAAAAGTTAGAAGTTTGATGCCGAGTTTGGCTGCTACGCGCATGGCGTCGCGACGCTCGTCAATCCAGCAAGATTTGGCTCCGACCGCTTCGCTAAAGCATTTAATGAAAGCTCCAGTCACTTCAAAACCGGCTTTAATTAATAAACCGGCCGCCACCGCCGAGTCCACTCCTCCGGAAATAGCGCATAAAACTTTCTTTTTGGCTGGTAGATGTTTTTGCAATAATTTTGTCTGACCCAAAAGCATTCTTTTTTCTTGCAAAATCTCTTTAGCTTTGTGAGTAACAATACGATCCGCTCTGTTCAAATTAGCCACCACGCCAAAAACCAGCCCCGACCAATCGTCTTGATAAAATTCTTCAGCCCTTTTTTCGCCATGTTCACCGTACATATCCAATTTATCCGCATCCCTTAACCAGATGGCTGTCTTATAATCATTAGCCCTATCGTCCCAATGATTTCTGATGGCATATAAAATTTCTTTTTTCTCTCTTTCGTTCAAAACAAAAAACTGCTTATCCTTATTAAACCACTCCTCAGCCAGCCAAAAAGAAAGCTCGGGATGGTGCAAACCCCGGGGATTATTTTTAAGTTCCGTCACACGGCCGATATCGTGCAACAGAGCGGCCAATTCTAAAATCTTTCCATCTTTTTTTTCTTGTCCGACAATTTTTTGGGCGTAATTAAAAACCATCTCCACATGCGGCCAACCATGCGCAGGAGCGGAAAATTTGGCAAAAAACCTTCTAACTTTGTTTTTGGTATAATCAATTAATTTTTGATTGATCATATAAAACCGCTAAAGAGTCTTTCTCAGACTCTTTTAAAGCATTACTTTTTTTTAGGTGTATTCTGAGGAGCAACTTCTTCTGGCGGCGCGGGTACGTAATTTAAAGAATTTATTTTCTGTACCAAATCTTTGTTGCCAGGATTAAGCTCGTAAACCTGTTTGTATAATTCCAAAGCCACGGATTTATTACCTGTTTTTTCATAAAGATAAGCTAAAGCAAAAAGAGCGTCGGAATAATTAGGGTTCAAAGAAAGAGCCTTACGCAAAGCCAGTTCGGCATTGGCATAATCGCCCTTACCATTGCGATTAAAATAATAACGGCCCAATTGAAAAAGATATTCCGGATTATTTACTCCATAGCTTAAACCTTTTTCTAAAGTAGCGATAGAACTATTTAAATTGTCTTGAGATTCATAAAGAAAGGCCAGGCGAATATAAACTAATAAAAAGTCCGGTTTTAATTTTAAAGCCTTTTCAAAATCTTCTTTAGCTTCACTGAAACGCTTATCTAAAAGTTTGGCATTACCAAGACTTAAATAAAAAGCGGGATTATTATTCTCTAATTCCAAAGCTTTTTCCAAGGAAGAGATAACCCAGGCGTTAGCTTCAGGGGCGACAGGGCGAGCGCTGTCATAAATGGCAGCCAGATGTTCCCAGGCGGCCACATTATTAGGTGAAAAATTAACACCTTGTTTGGCCGCATTAACCGCCGAAGCCACATATTCAGAAACCACAGCCTTGTCGCCATTTTGATTAGCTAATTCCAAAGCTCTCCCCAAAAAGGAATCGGCCAAACCTAAATAAAAAGAGGAGCGTGCTTGATTATAAGAAATGGCGCGGGAAAAATAAGTAATCCTTTTTTCGTAATCTTGCGACAACCCTTGACCAAAAACAACCTCGCCCGTATAAAAACGACCTAGATAAACTCCCAAAATAATCAGAATGGCAAATAATAAAATAAAAACAAAGGAAGTGACCAAGGCGTATTGCGGAGTTGTTTTTAAAGACACAAAAAGAGTCGACCAAGGAGACCTTGAGAGATAAACACTGGCATTGATGGCCAAAGCCAAGAAAAGCCAAAAAGCCAACCAATGCACCATTCCAAAATTTATAAAAAACAAAGAAACTAAAATCATAAGCCAAGCACAAGCAACCAGCCAAAAAAACAAGGGTGGGATTTCATAATTCTCCCTACCATCAAAATTTTCTTCAGAAAGATGTCTTTGATTTTTGGATCTTAAAATATATTTAAGCCAAAGAGAGATAAAGAAACCCAAAATCAAAAAAATTACGGATAAAAACATTAAAAAAGTCAACCAGCCTCCGGTAGCCAAAAATTCAAACACGCTGGAATACGGCTGATTGAATCTGGCGTTCCACATTACGTTATAATTCATTGTTTCCGGTCGATATTTAGAAAAATCATAAACAAAAGTTCCCGGGCCGCTACCTAAAATAAAATTCTTAGCGTTATCTCTTAAGACATTCCAAGAAATCTCCCAAGAAATCAGGGGGGACAAGGAAACTTCTAAGGGCATTTTTTTAGATAAAAAACCCGGTTCACCAAAAAAAGAAAACAACAGCGCCGCTACCAAAAAAAACAAAATTAAAGATGTCCACAGAGGGTGGTAGCTTCCCAAATGACTTAAAAAGAAAACCCCTATTAAAAGCAATCCGATGGCGGCTATTACCCAGACAAATTTAAATCCTAAAATAAATAAAACAATCAAGCTGATTAAAAAAACAAAAAAGATGAAATAATTTGCCAAACGTGCCTTTTTTTTAATTGCCAAAAAACCCAAAGAAAGAACGAAAATCAAAGAAACAAAAAAACCAAAAATTACATTGGAAGAACTGATTAGGTTAACTGGCAAGAAATTATTTTTTTGCCAAGAAAAAAAAGTCCATTGCCCGGATAAAAAAAACAAAGCGGCCAAAAACCCAGAAGCTAAAAAAACATAAAAAAGACGCAAGATTTGCCGAGGTTGGGAAAAATTTTGAACTACCAAAAAATAAAAAATTAACATTAAACTAAAACCGATAAAAGAAATTTTTAAAGAACCAAAATCTCCAAAAAAACTTAAATATCTGTCTTGCGAAGCAATGCTGGAAACAAGTAAAATAACCCAAAGAAGCAAAAGCGGTATGTCTAGCGGTGTTCTTTTAATTTCAAATCCTTTTTTAAGAGCCACTGTTCCCAAAAAACACAAAAAAGCTAAAAGAGTTAAGAAATAAAAAAGAAAATATTTGTTTAATTCTAGTTTTTCTATAGTGACAGGTAAGAAGAAAAGAGGAACAAGAAAAACCAACAAATAAATAATGGATTTAATTAACCAATTTAAAATAAAAAAAACTTTGGAATTCATAAAATTTAAAAAGATATTATTTGACCCGGTTTAATTTTTTGATTTAAATTAGGTAAATTTTTACTTACAGATGGTTCTGTTTTGGGCATTTCTTTCTTAAGTCCTACGTGGCGTATTGATTGAGGGGTCATTTTTACAGCTTCGGCCAAAGAAATGGCAGCCGGTAATTCTTGTTTAATCTCTTCTTCTTTAGGCATTTCTATTTTGGGCCGAGGTGCTTCAGTGGCCGGTGGCGGTATGTTGATTTTAGGCGCGGGCTTTAATAAAGAAGAGGCTTCCTCTTTATTACTCATTACTATTTTGTAACAATCAACACATAAAACCGGCCTTTTACCATCTGGCATAAAAGGAACAGTTGTATCTTTATTGCAACGACTGCAAACAGCCGCAAAACGTTTTTCATCTTTTTTTAATTTTTCTTTTCTTTCCTCTTTAAATGCCGGGGCTGAATTAGCGACAGGAAAAGAAGTTGGTACAGAAAAAGCCGTAGAGGATACCACAGAGGCAGACGCGGCCGAAATAATTACCCCGGTTTCTTCTGCTATCCCCTCTTCGCCCCCCAAAAGTCCACTCCACCGCATTATTTTTTCTTCAATCAATTCACGATTTTCAGTGTATCTTTCACGCGATACCTTAACCACTTTTTCAGCGTTGCCCGTTATTTGAAAAGTTCCCACAAAAGTAGAAGCGCTAAAAGGTGAAGAAGTGACACCGTCAATCATGAGTTTAAGATAAGTATTATATTTAGCCAAGTTAACCAAATCTTCGGCAAAAAATTCCGGTTCAAATTCTTTGGCTAAAAATTCCGCGTCTTCACCGCCTACTCTAAAACAAACAAGGGTGCCGATGTTGCCAAAAACAGCCGCGGCCACAGCTTCATCAAGTTGCGCAATATATTGATGAGCCAGAATTAAACTTAAGCGATACTTTCTGGCTTCTGACAAAATGTTAGCAAAACTTTCTGTGGCAAAATTTTGAAACTCATCAACAAAAAGATAAAAATCTTTACGATCGGCTTCTGGTATATCCACTCTTTCCATGGCGGCCAACTGCAATTTGGTAATAAGCATTCCACCCATCAGACGCATATTTTCCTCACCAATACGCCCCTTGGACAAATTGATCAAAAAAATTTTTTCATTATCCATTATTTCTCTGATGTCAATAGTGGATTTTACTTGAGCAATAACATTGCGGATTATAGATGAGGACAAAAATTGCCCAACCTTGTTTTGAATTGGAGCAATAGCTTCGGTGGCAAATTTTTCCGTATAATGCGCATACTCATCCACCCAGAAAGTTTTGACCACGGGATTTTGTATTTGAGCTACCACTCTTTTTCTAAATTCTTTATCCACTAATAAGCGGTTGATGCCCAAAAGAGTGGAGCCGGGATAATCTAAAAGCGCCAAAATGCAATTATTTAAAATATATTCCATTCTGGGACTCCAGACATCCGGCCATATTTTTTTAAAAACACCCATTAAGCCGGAAGCTACCAAATGTTTATGCCTGGGATCAATTGCTTCCATCACATTAAAACCAATAGGGTGTTCTTGATCGGCAGGATTAAAATAGATTATATCGTTAATACGATTACTCGGAACATAATCAAGAATTTTTTCCACAAAATCACCGTGAGGATCAACCAAACCCACGCCATGTCCATTATAGATATCTGAAATAATCATTTGCTCCATTAAAGTAGTCTTACCCATACCGGTTTTTCCAATCAAATACATGTGACGGCGACGATCATCTATTTTAATTCCAAAACGCCTCTTTTGCCCCCTAAAATTGGTTTCGGCAAAATAGGTAATATCGGAAATATTGTGTTGAGTAACCGGCTGATCCATAAGGATTAAATAGGCAAATTAGATGGCGGCGTCACTGATTTTCTGGTAAGAGGAGTAATAATGGCATTGGCTCGTTCTGTTGGCAAACCAGAAGGAGGCTGGCCTTTTTTAGCTTCGGCCATAGCCACCATAGGAGCCCTAACCGTAAGCATGGGAAAATGCCACAAAGTAGCCAGTTCTTCGGTATTCATTAAATACTCCGGTATTCCCTTCCAACGACTGCGCGCCATATAAGCATTAACCAGCTTGGTTTTACGCCAATTTAGTCTGGTTTCTTTTAAATAATAATGCGTATGCGTACCCACTTTCTCAAACTCCGGCTTAAGACCATTTAAATTTTCCGTAATAAATTGTTTGATGGCCCCGGTTGTTCCATAGGCAATTCTATTTTTACTGTAAGACTCTTTTTTAGCCAAATAAATACAACGAATTTTGGTGGCAAAACAAATTTTGGAAATTTTTCTTTCCACTTTTTCTATATCGGTTTTAAAACCCGGCGGCAAATGCAACATTAAAGAAGGGAGATCGTCTTTTTTAGAATCCGCCTTTTGATCAGCCTGCACTCCGGTAATTGTTGATAAAGCTGTATCAAAAATTTTTCCCGGGATAGAACCCACTTTATACATATTGGACTCTTTTTGTTTAACCGTGGCACCTGTCATTTTTTTAACCACTTCTAAACCGTGCTTTTTCCAATCATGCCATTTATTGCTAATGGGTTTAACTAAAATTTGCAAACCCACAAATTCCCCCTTACCTAAACGGCTAAAGGTTTCCAGCAATGCCGCCAACGGATCTTTAAAAACATCTTCCGCGCCCGAATGTTCAAAATCAGTATAGGTTTTGATGGGATAGGATTCTTCCGGATTGGTAAAAACATATTCCGTACCCCAAAGATTGTAATCTTTATTGGGAAAATGAGTAGGAAAATCTTTAGTGTAGTCTTCAATTTCAGTAATTTCTGCTTCGGGATATTGAGCATAAATGGCCGCTTCTATTAAATCCCGATATTTTTTTAAAGTAGCTACGACAAATTGCACATAGCCTTCTATGCTGATAATTTCTAAACTAAACCAAGGCTGAAGATAACCATCCAAAACAGCTTCTTCCATGTCCGGATCTTTGTGCGCTCCGGCCAAATGAGAAAAAATTGATTCTACGGCTTTAGGAGTTTGTTCATTACCTTTAGGCACATCAACTGCCAAATAGGCCCACTTATATTTGGCAACCATGTAAGAGGTAATTCTATTAAGAATGTAGAAACTTAAAAATAAGTGATAAAAACCTATAACAACAACAAACCAGCCACCGTGTACTAACAAATAATAATACACTGCATAAGAAGGGGCGTAAGAAACAAAATTTATGAAATTCAACAAAGGAGTCCAATCAATAGTGATCATATTTATTCTCCCCTAGCTTTTTGAATAAATTTAAAAAACCAACGATAAAGAAAACCAAAAGGAAGACAAAGCCACCACCAGCCGCGCGGGCCGGCAAAATAACCCAAACTAAAAGCCGCTAAAGAAACAAGCGTGGGCACCAAAGCAAAAAAATATCTGGCTGGGGCGTGTTCTTCTTTATATTTGGCGCCGATATTATCATAAGTTAAAAACTTTAAATTCTGCCAAAAAATCCATAAAACAAAAAAACCCATCCACCACCATCCCAAGAGGGCCGACCAATAACCACCAAAAAATTCAGTGAATACTATAATGAGCACTGTTAGACAAAAAGCATGCTTGAGGCCTTTGCTCTCATTATAAGTATAAGTTAGAGCCGATTCAAAAAAAGCCATAATTTTTTTGAGGAGATTAAGAAACGTTAAAGGTATTATAGCATATTTGTTTTTAACAGGGCAAAAAAAAGAATCCCGCTTTGAGCGAGATTCTATTAGAATGTTAAAAAAATCAAAAAGGAACAAGGCTAGCGGTCGGTAACCCTAAAAAGATCATTTGCCGTTATTAACAATGTCTCGGATTATTTCAGCCTTTTCTTCAGGAGTAAAATCCTTAAGAACAGATCTGATTCTGATCACAGCCTGATTATGCAGAAGTCTTTCCAAGACACTCAAACGAGCTTCCAAATTAACCAGCTTTTGCTCCAGATCTCTTACTTGAGCCTGAAGCTGAGAAAAAGCGCCGGCAGGAGGCGGAGAAGAAGAAACAGGAGGCGGAGCGGTAGTTTCTATTCCCCTTTCAGCTCTCTTCTTCAAAACAGCGGTAGCAGAGGGGGGAGGAACGTTATCAAAAGTAGCGGCTTTCTTTCGGGGGCCCATTTTACGCCCCAACCCAACAGTTTGCGGCGGTTGCAAATCTCGCAGTTCCTTTTTGGCTTTTTCAGTCCAACGAAGGGACCAACGCTTACTGCTTTCCTGATTATAAGTAAAAGATCCGGCCATAGAAACCCAACCTTCCTTTTTGGCCCAAAGAAAATACTGAAAGGCCGAACCTTCGGTTCCGGTACCGGAAATGCGGAAGGCACTCTTGCCATCCAATTCGCGACCGTTTACAGCCACAAAAATCCTCTGTAAGCGTTCCAAGCGCCCCATAGGCTCATTTGAGCCAACGGGCTTAACCTTAGAAAGGTCTACCTCTTGTCCAACAGTAAGAGCGTCTTCTTGTCCCCCGTTATCGCCACCTTCAGCCGCCCTTTTCTCAGACGGCGCAGTGGGCGGAAAAACAGAACGTGAAGGACTGGGGTTTCTTATTGCCCAGTCTTCATACTCATGGGGATTTTCCCGCCAAATTACAGAGGAGCCAGTCACACGATCACCTTCTGTTTGTTGCTGGATTTCTACCAAATTATGATCACTTTCCAAAGTAATAAAAAGCCGCTGAAGCGATTGAGCACTAGGCCAACCCAATTCATTCCAAGGCAAATTATTCCAATCAAGAGATTCACCGTGACAATAATCGTAAATCCAACGAACTCGTTCTTTTAGAGTCATTTCGTGGAAAGGCTTGGGCGGCTGTGGACGAACCACGACGGCCTCAACTCTTTCCTCAGTTACGGCTGCGGGAGCTCCAATTTCTTCCGCCATTTCCTCTGCCCCTCTATTAGTTTCACCTTTTTCCTCAACCCCACCATCTCTCTGCAATCGCCCAAGCGCTACTTTCAAATCATCATTAGCAACACGAAAATAAATACCGGCTCTAGATGGGTGCTGATGTACCAGTCCATCCAAACACCACCGGACCAAAACAAGATGGGCCATGAAACCGTTGTAGCCATCTTCTTGAGGCAGAAGATCAGAAAAAAGTTCTGCAACATTTTTTACAGAAAGTTCCTGGCCGGGACGACAGCGTTTAGACAAAGCCTCGGAACACTGCAAATATACAACCCTATTTAATTCCGCATCTATTTCTACAGTACCAACAGGGGGCAGGCTTTCAAACTTTTCCCGCCCTCCCTTGGCCCAACAATATTCAGCCCCCTCTTTCAGCAGATATTGTTCCGTTTCTGCTCTTTGCAAAGCTTCGGCCAAATTACCTGCTCCTTCACAAACTCTAAGTGCCACATTGGCAGGAGTAAGAGGAAGCCGGATCAATTCACGCTGAGTAAACTTTTTCCCTACGGGGATAATCGCATGAAGAACTTTGAGCACTTTTCTATAAGCATTATCAGTGAGTACTTTCTTAGCCATACAGGCCTCCTCTCTCCTCTTTTGTCTTAATTCCTCTATTTTCTTTTCCACTAACAAAGAAAAGATCCATTCCCCGGCTACACCGGCTTGGACCGCGCCCATTTTGGTAAGCCGGCAAGCCAAATTGTCCTTGGTAACTTCTATAAGCCCTTGTTTCTTGAGTTGCTTAAAAATTCTGACCCCGTTATCATCTAGACGCGTAATCAAAAAACGAGTTTCAACCCAACGGTCTGGATTATTAGATTGCAGAGAAAGCAAAGCACGACAGGCGAAATTAAGATCTTCAGCGGAAACATCGGGGATCTTTTGTTCTTCGTTCGTCCCTGCTTTTTCTTGAACTTTACCCAATTCCAGATCCAAAAGATCTTGATCTTCACCAAGCTCGGCGACATCTTCTTTCCCATCTTGACCCAAAGTCTCCAAAATCTTAGCCGTCACAGCTTCGGTTTTAGCAGGTCTTTTGGCAGGATCGGGTCTGACATACTTAACGTCTTCAAGAGATATCTCTCCAACAGCGCTTTCCTGAAATGCTTGACGATTTTTTCTGCCATCGGAACAACGATAACAAACGCTACGCTTTTTTTTCAAAGCGTTGGCATTCATATAACCATCAAGACATTTTTCTAAAACTACCAATTTTCTTTTTTGACGACAAAGAAAAATAGTCTGAGCACCAGCCTCTGCCAAATCCCCCTCTACCAAAACAGAGGCTTTTTCTAACTTAATCATCTGCCTCTCCTGGTTTAGGTTTAAGTGTATTTAACTGCCAATTAATTGTTAAAGGACAAAAATTCGTTCAAACAACATTAAATTGTCTGTCCCCATCCTACTGCCTTTAAGGGGTTTGTGTCAAGGAGAAAAAAACAAAAAAACGGTTGTTTAAGCCGTCTTTTTTATTCTAAAAAATTTAACGTCTCACCGCTACCTTTTTATTTAGCCTATTCCACATAACCAAAAGAGGGCTGGCAATAAAAATAGAAGAATAAGTACCAAAAACCACGCCGACAATTAAGGTCAAAACGAAATATTTAACTGATTCTCCGCCAAAGAAAAAGGTAGCAAGCAAAACCAAGAGCACGGTTAAAGAGGTGTTAATGGAACGCACAAAAGTTTGATTAACGCTTCTGTTAACCACCTCATCAAAAGTTTCACGAGGAAATTTTAACAAATTTTCTCTAATTCTATCAAAAACCACAATGGTGTCATGCACGGAAAAGCCCAAAACAGTAAGCAAGGCTGTCACAAATAAAGTATCTACTTCCACACCTAAGAAATGACCCAGGGCGGCAAAAACTCCGGTAGGAATAATTACATCATGAAACAGAGCCAGCACGGCGCAGACACCATATTTCCAAGAACTGATGGGACGGCTGACTTTGCGAAAAGCAAAAGCAATATAGGCAATAATAGCCAATAAAACAAACACAATCGCCATAAAAGACTTGGTGCGCAATTCGGAGCTGACGGTAGGACCAATCATTTCAAAACGTTTTTCTTGCAACCCTTCGGCAGACAATTCATTTAAAGAAACCAGAATTTGTTGATGTTTTTGCTCATCCACCGCTTTCATTTTAATGATGAAACCTTGATTATCTGTAGGAATAATCAATGGTTTTTCTGTTAAAGAAGATATTTTTTGCTCCACAATTTGGCTAGTGGGAACGCTTCCTTTAAACTGCACTTCTAATAAGGATCCGCCGGTAAAATCTAAGCCGGGTTTTAAACCCCACATTAAAAGGGCGGTAAGACTTGTCGCAATTAAGATGCCCGAAAAAATTAAAAAGTAATTTTTGTTTTTAACTAGATTGAAGTTGGTCATATCTTTATTGATTTATTTTTTTTCCACCCAAAAACCAGCGCGGATTTTTAATCCAAGGTCCCACAAAATGCAACAAAATTCTGGTGACGGTAATGGCAGAGAACATACTAATTAAAATACCAATAGCCAAAGTAATGGCAAAACCTTTAACCACGCTAGTGCCAAACCACATCAAAATTAAACAAGTAATCAAACTGGAAGCGTTGGAGTCGCGAATGGAAAGCCAGGCGCGGGCAAAACCCTCATTTAAAGCCTGGGTAATGGAAAGTCCGCGGCGTAATTCTTCTTTAGTGCGTTCAAAAATTAAAACATTGGCATCAACAGCCATACCGATAGAAAGAATGAAACCGGCAATACCGGCCAAAGATAAGGTAACCGGAATCATCTTAAAGACGGCTAATGTGATGAAAGTATAAAGAATTAAAGCGACAGCCGCCAATAATCCGGGTAAGCGATAAAACAAAAGCATGAACAAAACCACAGCCGCAAAACCGATAAGACCGGCAAACAAACTCCTTTCCAAGGAGTTCATGCCTAGACTGGCACCGATTGTTTGCTGACTAATTAAAGTAATTGGCACTGGCAAAGCACCGGCATTAAGACGCTGGGCTAAAAGCTTGGCTTCGGCAATAGTGAAATCACCGGAAATTACAGCCTTGCCATCGGTAATGGCTTCCCGCACCACAGGAGAACTGATGGCCGAGCCATCTAAAAATATAGCCACTTGTTTATTTACATTACGCTCTGTAATGTCACCAAATAATTTTTTGCCCTCGTCATTAAATTCCAAAGCCACAGTGGGCATACCGGAATTAGGATCAAATTGCACGGTAGCTCTAGTTAATTGCTGGCCGTTTAAACCGGTAATTTGCCACTTATCAGCTGGGGCGTAATCAGTTTCGCTTTTGGTTTTAATCAAAATGTGACTGGCTTCGTATTCTTTAATTTTTTGACCATCTTTTTCTGTTTCTCTTTCACCTGTTTTTTTGATTATATGAAAACCAAAATCGCTCTTAACTAATTTATAAGTAGTTTGATTAATCTTTAAAGATTTTACAGCGTCTTCAAAAGGTTTAACCATTGCACCCGCGGGAAACCAACCCAAATTACCGCCATTTTGAGCACTGCCAGGATCTTCACTGTATTTTTTGGCCAAGGCGGAAAAATCCGCATTAGAAGCCAAGGCTTCTTTTAAAACAGAGCTAGCTTTTTTCTCTGCATCTTTATTAAAGGTGGCAATTGCTTTTTTCTCCTCATCGGTAATAGAGGCGGCAGTGACAGAGATTTCTTCTTTAAATTCCAAAATAGGTGTTTCGCCAATCATCTTAATAGCCTGATTAACATCTTTAATACCGGCCAGCTCCACAATAACGCGCCAAGAACTGCCAGTTCTATCTGTTTGTACCACTGGTTCAGAAACACCTAAAGCATTAACGCGGCGTTCAATAACATCACGCACACCTTGAACAGCGTCGTTTTGGCTGCCCGAAGAAATTTTAGTGACATCAGCTTCGTAAACCAAATGAGTACCGCCTTGTAAATCCAAGCCTAAATGAAAAGGCACGACCCAAGGAAAATGGCCTAAATTTATTTTGGTTTTATCTTTAAACCAATCTGAAGATTGATTATAGACATGAGGAAATGAGAAAAGAGCGGTAAAAACCAATAAAACTATTACGCCAACCGTCCCCCATTTAATACGCTGACGTGGAATTGAATTAGTGACGCGAATATCACGAAGTCCCATATTTTATCATTCTAAGCGGAAAAAAAATTTCTACCGCTAATTTTAAGTTAAATTAAAGGTGAAAGCATTATAAAACAAAAGCTTAATTTTGACAAGTTGATAATTTTCTATTAAATCTTACGCTCCGTGACAGCGCTTATACTTCTTCCCACTTCCGCACGGACAAGAATCGTTGCGGCCAATTTTGTGGCCGCTCCCATCCTCGGCAAATTCTTTTTTTCTAACCAACGCCCCGCCTGTAGTGCCGGCTTCTTTTTGGGCACCAGAGAGTTGCACACCTTGGCGTTGCATTAACGAAGGGGCCAATTTTACGCCAATCGTCACTTTATAAATACTGTAAACAACTTCTTTTTGAATCAAGCTGACTAATTCATTAAATAATCTATAAGCCTCCCTTTTATATTCCACCAACGGATCTCTTTGACCATAACCGCGCAGGCCAATCCCCGCTCGCAAATAATCAATGGCCACCAAGTGATCCACCCACAAAGTATCAATGGCACGCAGTAAAATTCCTTTTTTAATCTCTAAGGCCAATTCCGGATTATTAATTTCCTTTTCCATCTCGGCAAATCTTTTTTTAGACAATTCCACCAAAAATTCTATAATTTTGGTTCTTTCTTCCGCCTCTTCTAACCGTCCTTCAGTAGTGCCGCCCATTTTTAATAATTCCGCTTTTTCAGCATCTGTTAAAATAAAAATTGTAGAGGCTGTTTCAATAATTTCTTTAACATTCCAATCACCACCCACTGTGGCAGCAGTATGATAATAAACAAACTGCTCAATTTCCTTTTCCACCATGTCCAAAATCTTCCCGCGCAAAGTTTCCGGCGTTTCTTCAACCGGTTCTCCTTTCAAAATAATTTCCTTTTCTTTCTCATATTCATCCAAAATTTCACGACGTTTTTTGTAAATAACCGTGCGATGTTTATTAATTACGTCATCGTAATCCAACAAATGCTTGCGAATATCAAAATTATGCCCTTCAACTTTATGCTGAGCTGATTCCAAAGATTTGGAAATCATTTTATTTTCAATCGGCATATCTTCGGGAATCTTTAAAAAGTCCATCATCTTTTTAATTCTTTCCGAACCAAAAATACGCATTAAATCATCTTCTAAAGAAACATAAAATTGAGAAGATCCCGGATCACCTTGGCGTCCGGAACGACCGCGTAGTTGATTATCTATACGCCTGGATTCATGACGTTCCGTGCCAAGCACGTGCAAACCGCCCAGTTCACGCACTTTTTTAGCCTCCTCGGGATTGGACGGATTGCCACCCAAAATAATATCTACACCGCGGCCTGCCATATTGGTAGCCAAAGTGACGGCGCTAAGCCGACCGGCCTGGGAAATAATTTCCGCTTCCCTTTCATGATTTTTGGCATTTAAAATTTGATGCGGTACGCCTTCTTTGGCCAAGGCCTCACTCAAAGCCTCATTTTTTTCAATGGAAATAGTACCAATCAAAACCGGCTGACCTTTTTGATAACGTTCTTTTACTTCCCTAACTACCGCCGTAAATTTGCCCGTTTCATTTTTATAAATCCTATCGGACAAATCACGCCTTACCATTTCTTTGTTGGTGGGAATTTCCACCACTTCCAAATTATAAATTTTGGCAAACTCTTCTGCTTCAGTGGCAGCCGTACCGGTCATACCGGAAAGCTTCTCATACATTCTAAAATAATTTTGAAAAGTAATGGTGGCCAGCGTTTGGCTTTCGCGTTGAATGTCCACTCCTTCTTTAGCTTCTATGGCCTGATGCAATCCCTCGCTATAACGCCTACCAAACATAAGACGACCGGTAAATTCATCAACAATAATAATTTCGCCGTCCTTAACTACATAATCTTTATCCTTTTTAAATAAAGTTTGAGCTTTCAGAGCCTGTTCTATATGATGAACAGTTTGCACGCCGCCTTCGGCATAAATATTGCCCACGCCCAGCCACTCTTCCATTTTGTTAATACCGGCCTCTGTTAAAGTGGCACTGCGCATTTTCTCATCAATATTGTAATCTTCATTTTCTTTTAAACGCCTGACCAAATCGGCAAATTTATAATATTTTTCCGTAGCTTCTTCGGCCGGAGCGGAAATAATAAGCGGGGTCCTGGCCTCATCAACTAAAATGGAATCCACTTCATCAACAATGGCATAATGCAAATCACGCTGCACCATTTCCCTAAGATTGGTGGCCATGTTATCACGCAAATAATCAAAACCAAATTCATTATTGGTGCCATAAAGAATATCACAAGCGTAGGCCTCCTTGCGTGAGCAGGGACGCAAGTGAGAGGGCTCAACTTTAACCAAAACTTGCTCACTCTCTGGCTGGGCTTCTGTTTTGGCAGTATCAAGATTGATGGCTTGACTAACGGAATTTTCTTGAAACCCGGGTTCGTAAATATAAGAAATAGTCTGTTGTTGAATACAAGAAACAGTTAAACCAAGGGCATGATAAATTTGACCCATCCAGACCGCATCGCGTTTGGCTAGATAATCATTAACCGTCACCACATGCACACCCCTGCCTGTTAAAGCATTAAGATAAACAGCGGCTGTGGCAGTTAAAGTTTTACCTTCACCAGTGCGCATTTCCGCAATATTACCGCGATGCAAAAAGATACCACCAATAAGCTGGACATCATAATGGCGCTGGCCAATAATTTTTTTAGCCGCTTCACGCACAACGGCAAAAGCTTCGGGTAAAATACTATCTAAAGCTTCGCCTTTGCTTAACCTTTCTTTAAATTCGCGGGTTTTATCTTTTAATTGTTCCAAGGAAAGATTTTCTAAGGCCTTTTCTAAACTGTTTATTTCCTCAATTATAGGCAGGACATTTTTAACTTCCCTGGCGTTAGGATTGCCGAAAATTTTAGTTAAAATAGACATAATAATTTTATTCCTCGCTTTTTCTAGCCTGACGCACATTTTTTTCAATACCCTTTTCCTTAAAAGAAACAATCTGTCTTTTAATTTCATCATGCATTAAATCTATAGCGGCATAAAGATTGGAATTCTCTTCTTCTGCTCGCAAAACCTTACCCGGTACGGTTAAATTTATTTCGGCTCTAAAAATGTCTCCTTTGTTATGATGTTTGGTTATTTTTCCAACTTCTACTCTAGCCTCTACGGATCCCTGATCCAATCTTTTTAAATATTTTTCCAATCCCCCGATTTTTTCATTTACATAATTAGTAATGGCTTGAGTTAATTCAATGCCCGTAGCCTTGATGGTTATTTGCATAAAATAAATTACTTAATAATTTCTATTGTTTTAATTAATTCCGCCTCGTCAAAGGGAAAGGCGTCGCCTAAACGCAAACGAAAATTGTCTATAGCTACGATAGCTTTCCCTTGGTTGCCGGGCGGACCAAAACGATTTTTAGCAATATCAACATTAGAAAAACAAAGGGGGATTGATTCACTCTCAATTTTAGGAATTTTTATTAAGGATTCTTTATCCGGCTGTAAACAAATCTTTCCATAATAAGCAGAAAAGGGATCGTCAGATTTTTTTAAATTAAAATAATTAAAATCTCCGGAGACAACAATACTGCCGGTAAATTCAACAAATTTTTTTTCTCCTTCTTTAAGGATATTGCCAACTGTCATTCCGTTAGCCAACTTATCCCCTATTTTAACAGTATTTAAGTCGATTTCATTATTTTTAATTTTTTCCAATTGAGCTTGAGTGTCTTTTTGTAAAAGCATAGCCTCTTGCAACAATTTATTTTGTTGCAATAATGTTTTATTTACAATATTTTCTTGCTCTTTTTTACCTTCTTTTACAATGGAGCTCTGCCACAAATACACGCCAACACCAACCAAAATATAAGACAAAAAAATTCCCAGCCAAATAATCCTTCCTGATTTAGATTGGATAGATTTTTTATTTACAAACATAAATGTTTATTTAATTTAATTGGGTAATTTAACTATTTGCACTTCTTCTTCTAAAGTGACACCAAATTTTTGGTAAATGATTTCTTTAATTTTTTTAATTAAATTTAAAATGTCTTCGGTGGTAGCCTGATTGGTATTGACGATAAAATTTCCGTGTAAAGTGGAAACCTCCGCTCCGCCAACACACAGGCCCTTTAATCCGGCCTGTTCCACCAACCAAGCCGCCGGAACTTTTTTAAACTGCCAAAAATTTTCCGTCATCATGGATTTTAAGGGTTCTTTTATTTCCTCTTCTTTATCAAAAGTAAAGTTTTTAAAAATGCAGCCGGCGCTGGGAAAGTTGGGTTGAGATTTGCTTCGGTGAGCCAGATATCCTTGCAACTGTTTTTGACTTTCCGCAGGATCTCCAGCCGTTAATTCTAAGCTACAAGATAAAATTATCGCCTCACT